>NZ_JANLGL010000336.1:0-4262 GCF_024655625.1 Pseudomonas sp. 18.1.10 | reverse complement strand
CAACACAGTGGCGACAGATACACCGCCTTCGCGAGCAAGCCCGCTCCCACAGGGCCCGCTGCTACACCAGGTATTGCAGGCTTACTTGCCGCCTTCTTTCAAACCCAGGTCAGCCAGGGCCTTGGCGGCAACTTTGGCTGGCAGTGGGATGTAGCCGTCTTTCACCACAACTTCCTGGCCCTGTTTGGACAGAACCAGTTTCACGAACTCGGCTTCCAGCGGGGCCAGAGGCTTGTTCGGGGCTTTGTTGACGTAAACGTAGAGGAAACGCGACAGCGGGTATTTGCCGTTCAGGGCGTTTTCTTCGCTGTCTTCGATGAAGTCAGTGCTGCCTTTCTTAGCCAGGGCAACAGTCTTCACGCTGGCAGTCTTGTAGCCGATGCCCGAGTAACCGATGCCGTTCAGCGAGGAGCTGATCGACTGCACGACCGAAGCCGAGCCTGGTTGTTCGTTCACGTTGGGCTTGTAGTCGCCTTTGCACAGGGCTTCTTCTTTGAAGTAGCCGTAGGTACCGGATACCGAGTTACGACCGAACAGTTGCACTGGCTTGTTGGCCAGGTCGCCGGTCACACCCAGGTCACCCCAGGTTTTCACGTCGGCTTTACCACCGCACAGGCGAGTCGAGGAGAAGATCGCATCGACCTGTTCCATGGTCAGGTGCTGGATCGGGTTGTCTTTGTGTACGAACACCGCCAGGGCGTCCACGGCAACCGGGATAGCGGTTGGCTTGTAGCCGTACTTCTGCTCGAAGGCAGCCAGTTCGGTGTCCTTCATTTTGCGGCTCATCGGGCCCAGGTTGGAGGTGCCTTCAGTCAACGCAGGTGGCGCGGTGGCGGAGCCAGCGGCCTGAATCTGGATGTTTACGTTCGGGTATTCTTTTTTGTAGGACTCGGCCCACAGGGTCATCAGGTTGGCCAGGGTGTCAGAACCAACGCTGGACAAGTTGCCCGATACACCGGTGGTTTTGGTGTAGCTCGGGATAGCTGGGTCAACAGCGGCGAACGCGTTAGCAGTCGCAACGCCAGCAGCGACAAAAGTCATGGCCGCCATCAAACGCTTCAGTTTCATGCCTTACTCCTAGCAGATAGGGATAGTTGGATCGGGGCCAAGTATCGGTAGGCCGTGTGAACACTCTATGTCTGGAATATGACAATTAGATGAAAGGCCAGTATTGGCTTTAAACGCGGCAAGGCGGGGAAAGGCTCGCAAACACGGGGGGTCAGGGCAGGAGCGGCGGTGCTTCAGAAATACTCTGTAATGTGATCGTTCCTACATTGCGTAGGAACGATCGCTTTCAAGGTCTTAGCGGGAACGCTTCCACAGATACCCACCCACCAACATCCCCATCACGCACAGCGCGGCGACATAGTAAGCAGGGCCCATCGGGCTTTCCTTCATCAGCAACGACACCGCCAGCGGCGTCAGGCCGCCGAAAATCGCGTAGGCCACGTTGTAGGAAAACGACAAGCCGCTGAAACGCACCACCGGTGGGAAGGCTTTCACCATCACGTAGGGCACCACGCCGATGGTGCCGACGAACAGGCCAGTCAGGGCGTACAGCGGGAACAGCCAGTCCGGGTGCTGGACCAGGCTGTGGTACAGCGTCCACGAGCTGCACAGCAGCAACAGGCAGCCGCCGACCAGCACGCGGCCGGCGCCGAAACGGTCGGCCAGGGCGCCGGAGAGGATGCAGCCCAGGCTCAGGGTGACAATGGCCAGGCTGTTGGCTTGCAGGGCTACGGTCGGCGCGAAGTGATAAACGGTCTGCAGCACGGTCGGGGTCATCAGGATGACCACCACGATGCCGGCCGACAGCAGCCAGGTCAGCAGCATCGACAGCACGATGGCGCCCCGGTGGTCGCGCAATACCGCGCGCAACGGCAGTTCGGCGGCCAGGGTCTTGCGTTGCTGCATCTCGGCGAAGATCGGCGTTTCATGCAACCAGCGACGCAGGTACACCGACAACAGGCCAAACACGCCGCCGAGCAGGAACGGGATGCGCCAGGCGAAATCCGACACTTCTACCGGGGTGTACAGGGTGTTGATGGCCGTCGCCACCAGCGAACCCAGGAGGATGCCGGCGGTGAGGCCGCTGGTCAGGGTGCCGCAGGCGTAGCCGATGTGGCGCGGTGGGACGTGTTCGGAGACGAACACCCACGCGCCAGGCACTTCGCCACCAATCGCCGCGCCCTGGATGACGCGCATCAGCAGCAACAGGATCGGCGCCCACAGGCCGATCTGCGCGTAAGTGGGCAGCAGGCCCATTATCAGGGTCGGCACGGCCATCATGAAGATGCTCAGGGTGAACATCTTCTTGCGCCCCAGCAGGTCACCGAAGTGCGCCATGATAATGCCGCCCAGCGGACGCGCCAGGTAGCCGGCGGCGAAGATGCCGAAGGTCTGCATCATGCGCAGCCATTCGGGCATATCCACCGGGAAGAAGAGTTTTCCGACCACGGTGGCGAAAAACACGAAAATGATGAAATCATAAAATTCCAGCGCCCCGCCCAAGGCAGACAGCGACAGGGTTTTGTAGTCGTTGCGGGTCAGCGGGCGCGAAGGTTGCGCGCTGCTTGCGGGCACGGAGGACATGGCAAGGCTTCTCTTATTAGTCAGGACGGCAGATCCGCGGCGCTGGCTGAGCCAGGACGGGTTGGGCAAGATAGCAAATCGCCTGGAAAAGCACACCAGAAGCACAGTTGCGCGAAAAAGCCACGATACAGCGGCTAATTGCCGACCAAATCAGCCACAGACGGTCGTCGCGGCGCAAGGGTCCCGATATACTCGGCCCTTGACGCGCCAGACCCGCAGTCTTGAGAGGCATACCCGGCATGATCGAACTCGAACAAGAAGACCCTATCCCGCAAGGCGACCTCGCCCTGCAAATCACCGCGCTGCCGCGCGAAACCAACGGCTTTGGCGATATCTTCGGCGGCTGGCTGGTCGCGCAGATGGACCTCGCCGGCACCGCCATGGCCAGCAAGGTCGCGGGTGGGCGTGTGGCCACCGTGGCCATCGATCGCATGGCGTTCCTGGTGCCGGTCGCCGTGGGCGCGCAGCTGTCCTTTTATACCCAGGCCCTGGAGATCGGCCGCAGCTCGATCCAGATGATGGTCGAAGTGTGGAGCGACGACCCGCTGTCCAGCGAATGGCGCAAGGTCACTGAGGCGGTGTTCGTGTTTGTCGCCATCGACGGCAGCGGCCGTACGCGCTCGGTGCCATCGCGCGCCCGTTAAACCTCGCCGGGTTTTGACGGTCAATTGCCCCATTGCCTGCCATTTGAGAGTGCCGTTATGCCGACGCCCCACGTTGAAACCGTGAAACTGGATGAGCTGGACTGCTGGCGCATCCGCCACAACGGCGCTGAGTTGATGGTGGCCCAACAGGGCGCGCACATCTTCAGTTACAGACGTGATGGCGAGCAGCCGCTGATCTGGCCGAACCCCGCAGCGGTGTTCAAGCAGGGCAAGGGCATTCGTACCGGCGTACCGGTGTGCTGGCCGTGGTTTGGCGTCTTCGAGCGCAACCCGCAAAGCGTCAAGGCGATGCGCCAGAGCGAGCAGCCGGCCGGTGCCCATGGCTTTGTGCGCACTGCGTTGTGGGAATTGGCCGCGACCGAGCTTGCAGGCGACGCCTTGCGTGTCGACCTGGTACTACCGGTGCCCGCAGGCGGCTTCCCCGGCTGGCCCCACCAAGTCGACCTGACCCTGAGCCTGCTGCTGGACGAGCAACTGCACATCCGCCTGACCAGCCACAACCGTGGCACCGACACCGTAACCCTGAGCCAGGCGCTGCACACATACTTCGCCGTGAGCGATGTGCGCAACGTGCAGGTCGACGGGCTGGACGGGGCGGCGTATATCGACACCGCTGACGGCTGGACCGAGAAAAACCAATCCGGTTTGCTGCACTTCAGCGCCGAGACCGACCGCATCTACCTCGATACGCCGGCGCAGTTGAGCATCGTCGATCAAGAGTGGCAGCGTCGTATCCAGCTCACCAGCGAGGGCTCGAAGTCCACCGTGATCTGGAACCCGTGGACCGAGCGCGCCAAGGCCTTCGATGACATGGCCGATGACGGCTGGACGGGGATGTTGTGCATCGAGACGGCGAATGTGCTGGATGATGTTGTTGAGTTGGCACCCGGCCAAAGCCACACCCTGGGTGTGAGCATCACCAGTCTCGGTCTGTAGGCGCAGATCAAAATGTGGGAGCGGGCTTGCTCGCGAATGCGGTGGATCAGCCAGCTCATCTGGTTCTGA
>NZ_JANLGL010000335.1:0-4272 GCF_024655625.1 Pseudomonas sp. 18.1.10 | reverse complement strand
GCAGTGTGTCAGCCACCAGATTCATAGCTGATTCACCGCTTTCGCGAGCAAGCCCGCTCCCACACAAGCCCGCTCCCACATTGGTTTTGCATAGGTTCTGAGAAAGGTAATCAAGCCCGCCCAATCGGCGCAAATGTGGCCTGGGTATGCTCAGCCAACACCGCTGCCGGCAACTCCACCTCAAGCCCCCTCCTCCCCGCACTCACAAAAATCGTCGCAAACGGCTGCGCCGTCTCGTCGATAAACGTGCGCAAGCGCTTCTTCTGCCCCAACGGGCTGATGCCCCCCAGCAAATAACCGGTAGAGCGCTGCGCCGCCGCCGGATCCGCCATTTCAACTTTTTTAACCCCCGCCGCATGAGCCAGGGCTTTTAGATCCAGACTTCCGACGACCGGCACCACCGCCACCAGTAATTCGCCCTTCTCACTGCTGGCCAGCAAGGTCTTGAACACCTGCGCCGGGTCCAGCGCCAACTTCTCCGCGGCCTCCAGGCCATAGGATGCGGCCTTGGGATCATGTTCATAACTGTGGATGCGATGTTCGGCGCGAACTTTTTTCAACAGGTCCAATGCAGGGGTCATGCTGGCTCCAGGCGTGGCAAACAGATGGCCAATTCTAGGCCAACCCCGCGTAAAACGCTCTACTGCGCGCGCCTTGACGTACACACACAATGTTACAAGCGTGGTCATTCACCCGATCAATAGTTTGAAAGTGACCAATGGTTCACTTTCGACCTTTGACAGCCGTCATTCTTGTCTATATTTTTTCGTTTCCGAATCCTGTAGGAATGCTCCTGCAGCACTCGAGCAGTAAGCCGTGTCCGGGATGGGGATCCTTGCCACGGTGAAAATCGCGCAACGCTCCGTTGAGAGCGTGCGCCAGACAAGAACAACAACTGAGGTTTTCCATGACAACTGCTCTTCAACAGCCTTCACTTTCGAGCCAATGTATGGCCGAATTCCTGGGGACTGCGCTTCTGATCTTCTTCGGTACAGGATGCGTCGCCGCGCTCAAGGTCGCGGGTGCCAGCTTTGGTTTGTGGGAAATCAGTATTATCTGGGGGGTTGGCGTCAGCATGGCGATCTACCTGAGCGCCGGTATTTCCGGGGCGCACCTCAACCCGGCGGTCAGTATCGCCCTGTGCATTTTCGCCGACTTCGAAAAGCGCAAACTGCCCTTCTACATTCTCGCCCAGGTCGCCGGCGCCTTCTGCTCGGCCGCCTTGGTGTACACCCTCTACAGCAATCTGTTTTTCGATTACGAACAAACCCACCATATGGTTCGCGGCTCCCAGGCCAGCCTGGAATTGGCGTCGGTGTTCTCCACCTACCCCCATGCGCTGCTGAGCACCGCCCAGGCATTCCTGGTGGAAGTGGTCATCACCGCGATCCTGATGGGCGTAATCATGGCCCTCACCGATGATAACAACGGCTTGCCGCGCGGCCCGCTGGCCCCGCTGCTGATCGGCCTGCTGATCGCCGTGATCGGTAGCGCCATGGGCCCGTTGACCGGCTTTGCGATGAACCCGGCGCGGGATTTCGGGCCCAAGCTAATGACCTTTTTCGCTGGCTGGGGTGAAATAGCCTTTACTGGCGGTCGCGATATTCCTTACTTCCTGATTCCGGTTTTCGCGCCAATTGTCGGCGCATGCCTGGGTGCTGCGGCCTATCGCGGGCTGATTGCCCGTCATCTGCCGAGCGCCGCACCTGCTGCTGTAGAAGAAACACCTGACACGGCTGTCAACGGCAAGACCCGTACTTCCTGATAGCGCCAGCCTGGACGCACCTGCCCTTTTTGCGGCCCAGGCTGATTACCGACTTTCTTATTTCCCAAGGCATTCGACATGACCGACATTCAGAATAAGAACTACATCATCGCCCTTGACCAAGGCACCACCAGCTCGCGAGCGATCATCTTTGATCGTGACGCCAACGTGGTGTGCACCGCCCAGCGCGAGTTCGCCCAGCATTACCCGCAAGCGGGCTGGGTCGAGCATGACCCGATGGAAATCTTCGCCACCCAGAGCGCGGTAATGGTCGAGGCCCTGGCCCAGGCCGGCCTGCACCATGACCAGGTCGCCGCCATCGGCATCACCAACCAGCGTGAAACCACCGTGGTGTGGGACAAGGTCACCGGCCGCCCGATCTACAACGCCATCGTCTGGCAGTGCCGCCGCAGCACCGAGATCTGCCAGCAACTCAAGCGCGACGGCCACGAGCAATACATCAGCGACACCACCGGCCTGGTCACCGACCCGTACTTCTCCGGCACCAAGCTCAAGTGGATCCTCGACAACGTCGAAGGCAGCCGCGAACGTGCGCGCAACGGCGAACTGCTGTTCGGCACCATCGACAGCTGGCTGATCTGGAAATTTACCGGCGGCAAGACCCACGTCACCGACTACACCAACGCCTCGCGCACCATGCTCTTCAACATCCACACCCTGGAGTGGGATGCGAAGATGCTGGAGATCCTCGACATTCCCCGCGAGATGTTGCCGGAAGTTAAGTCGTCGTCGGAAATCTACGGCCGCACCAAAAGCGGCATCGCCATCGGCGGTATCGCTGGCGACCAACAGGCCGCGCTGTTCGGCCAGATGTGCGTCGAAGCCGGCCAGGCCAAGAACACCTACGGCACAGGCTGCTTCCTGCTGATGAACACCGGCGACAAGGCAGTGAAATCCAAGCACGGCATGCTCACCACCATCGCGTGCGGCCCGCGTGGCGAAGTGGCCTACGCCCTGGAAGGCGCAGTGTTCAACGGCGGCTCCACCGTGCAGTGGCTGCGTGATGAGCTGAAAATCATCAACGACGCCCACGACACCGAATACTTCGCCGGCAAGGTCAAGGACAGCAACGGCGTGTACCTGGTACCGGCCTTCACCGGCCTGGGCGCGCCGTACTGGGACCCGTATGCCCGTGGCGCGCTGTTCGGCCTGACCCGTGGCGTACGCGTGGATCACATTATTCGTGCAGCCCTGGAGTCGATTGCCTACCAGACCCGTGACGTGCTCGACGCCATGCAACAGGACTCCGGCGAACGCCTCAAAGCCCTGCGTGTGGACGGCGGCGCCGTGGCCAACAACTTCCTGATGCAATTCCAGGCCGACATCCTCGGCACCCAGGTCGAGCGCCCGCAAATGCGCGAAACCACGGCACTCGGCGCGGCCTACCTGGCTGGCCTGGCGTGCGGTTTCTGGGGCAGCCTGGACGAGTTGCGCGGCAAGGCGGTGATCGAGCGCGAATTCGAACCACAACTGGACAAAGCCGCCAAAGAGAAGCTCTACGCTGGCTGGCAAAAAGCCGTTAGCCGTACCCGTGACTGGGAGCCCCACGAAGGCGCCGAATAAGCCAACGTCAGGTTGTAACTGGCCGGGAGCCGATTCCTGCGTCATCATGGGCCACTTTTGTATGGCAGCCCAAAGGACGCCCAATGAATCTGCCTCCCCGCCAACAACAAATCCTCGAACTGGTCCGCGAACGCGGCTACGTCAGTATCGAGGAAATGGCGCAGCTGTTCGTCGTCACCCCGCAAACCATCCGCCGCGATATCAACCAGCTGGCGGACGCCAATCTGCTGCGCCGCTACCACGGCGGCGCGGCCTATGACTCCAGTGTCGAGAACACCGCGTACGCCATGCGTGCCGACCAGATGCGCGACGAGAAACAGCGCATCGGCGAAGCCATTGCCGCACAGATCCCCGACCACGCCTCGTTGTTCATCAATATCGGCACCACCACCGAATCCATCGCCCGTGCGTTGCTCAACCACAACCACCTGAAAATCATCACCAACAACCTCAACGTCGCTACCATGCTCAGCGCCAAGGACGACTTCGACGTGCTGTTGACCGGCGGCAACGTGCGCCGTGACGGTGGAGTGGTGGGCCAGGCCAGTGTGGATTTCATCAACCAGTTCAAGGTGGACTTTGCCTTGGTGGGCATCAGCGGCATTGATGAAGACGGCAGCCTGCTGGACTTTGATTACCAGGAAGTGCGGGTGTCCCAGGCGATTATTGCCAACGCGCGCCAGGTGATCCTGGCGGCGGACTCAAGCAAATTCGGGCGCAATGCCATGATTCGCCTGGGGCCGATCAGCCTGGTGGATTGTTTGGTCACAGACCAGCAGCCGGTGCCGGCGCTGGTGCAGTTGTTGAGTGACCATAAGGTGCGGCTGGAAGTCGTTTAAACCTCTGATCTTTCGGGTGACTGGACCGCCGCCTTCGCGGGCAAGCCCGCTCCCACAGTTGACCGAGTTCCAGCATAGGAATGC
>NZ_JANLGL010000334.1:0-4345 GCF_024655625.1 Pseudomonas sp. 18.1.10 | reverse complement strand
TGGATCAGTGACAGATGCATCGACTGACACACCGCATTCGCGAGCAAGCCCGCTCCCACATTTTTTAGACCGGGTCGGGCTTAGTTGCTCTTGACGGCGTAATCCGGCTTCTTGTCATTGCCCGGAATGTACGGGCTCCACGGCTGTGCACGGATCGGCTCCTGGGTCTGCCACACCACCGAGAACTGCCCATCGGCCTGGATCTCGCCGATCATCACCGGCTTGTGCAGGTGGTGGTTGGTCTTGTCCATGGTCAGGGTGAAGCCCGACGGCGCGGCAAATGTCTGCCCGCCCAGGGCTTCACGCACTTTGTCGACGTCGGTGGACTTGGCTTTCTCCGCCGCCTGCGCCCACATGTGGATGCCCACGTAGGTGGCTTCCATCGGGTCGTTGGTCACGGCTTTGTCGGCGCCCGGCAGGTTGTGTTTCTTCGCGTAGGCTTTCCAGTCGGCGACGAACTTCTTGTTCACCGGGTTCTCCACCGACTGGAAGTAGTTCCACGCCGCGAGGTTGCCCACCAGCGGCTTGGTGTCGATGCCGCGCAGTTCTTCTTCACCCACGGAGAACGCCACCACCGGTACGTCGGTGGCTTTCAGGCCCTGGTTGGCCAGTTCCTTGTAGAACGGCACGTTGGAGTCGCCGTTGACGGTGGAGATCACCGCAGTCTTGCCGCCGGCGGAGAATTTCTTGATGTTGGCGACGATGGTCTGGTAATCGGCATGGCCGAACGGGGTGTAGACCTCTTCGATATCTTTATCCGCCACGCCTTTGGAGTGCAGGAACGAGCGCAGGATCTTGTTGGTGGTGCGCGGGTACACGTAGTCGGTGCCCAACAGGAAGAAGCGCTTGGCCGCGCCGCCTTCTTCGCTCATCAGGTATTCCACGGCCGGGATGGCTTGCTGGTTCGGCGCTGCGCCGGTGTAGAACACGTTCGGCGACATCTCTTCGCCTTCGTATTGCACCGGGTAGAACAGCAGGCCGTTGAGTTCTTCAAACACCGGCAACACGGATTTGCGCGACACCGAGGTCCAGCAGCCGAACACCACGGCGACCTTGTCCTGGGTCAGCAGCTGCCGGCCTTTTTCGGCGAACAACGGCCAGTTCGACGCCGGGTCGACGACCACCGGTTCGAGCATCTTGCCGTTCACCCCGCCCTTGGCGTTGATCTCGTCGATGGTCATCAGCGCCATGTCTTTGAGTGACGTTTCGGAGATGGCCATGGTGCCGGACAGCGAATGCAGGATGCCGACCTTGATGGTCTCGGCGGCCTGGATCGTCCAGGTCATGCCCATGGCGGCAATGGATGCCGAAAGAGTGAAAGCCTTAATCAAGCTGCGACGCTTCATGGTGCAATCTCCGAGAGCTCAACATTGTTATGGAGTGGGCAAGTCGAGGAGGTGATTGCAAGCGCTGTGCCTAGTCGGGAAACGGCATGAAATGGTCGTTTCGCCCCGGGCGACGGGTGGTTGGCGCACCATGAAATGGCAAGGCGGGCCGGCAGGTGCGCCGCTGTGCGCTACAACGGGGCGCGTTCAGCGCCTGCGCATCAGGCCGATAAAAAACAGCCCGCCGATGGCCGCCGTGGCCACGCCGATGGGCAGGTCTTCGGGGGCGATCAGCGTGCGTGCGGCCACGTCCACCCAGACCAGGAACAGGCTGCCGAGCAGCGCACACACCGGCAGTAAACGACGATGCTCAGCGCCCACCAGGCGCCGCGCGATGTGCGGGATCATCAAGCCGACAAAGCCGATGGAGCCGCTGATGGAGACCAATACACCGGTCATCAGCGAGGCCACCAGGAACACCTTCAAGCGCACCGTGCGGGCGTTGATGCCGAGGGTCACGGCGGTCTGCTCGCCGGCCATCAGGGCGTTGAGCGGGCGAGCCATGCCGACCAGTACCAGCAGCCCCAGCAGCACCGTCGCGGTGGGGATCGCCAGCAGTTCCCAGCGCGCCAGGCCCAGGCCGCCGAGCATCCAGAACATCACCGCCGACGCGGCGCGATGGTCGCCCATGAACAGCAACAGATTGGCTGCCGCCATCATCACAAACGACACCGCCACGCCGCACAGCAGCAGGCGATCACTCTCCAGGCGGCCGTTGCGGCTGGCCACCGCCAACACCACCAGCATGCTTGCCAAGGCGCCGATAAAGGCGGCGATGGGCAAGGTCAGCAGGCCGACGATTTCCCCCACGTGCAGCACCACGATCACGGCGCCCAGGGTGGCACCGGACGTGACGCCGAGCAGGTGCGGATCGGCCAGCGGGTTGCGCGTGACCGCCTGCAACACCGCGCCGATCAACGCCAGCCCGGCGCCGACCAGCGCACCGAGCAGCATGCGCGGCACACGGATCAGCCAGACGATATGTTCCTGCCCTGCCGGCCAGTTCACTTCGCCGATCCCCAAGGCCTTGTACACCACGATCCGCCACACTACGTCCACCGGCACCCGCGCCGGGCCAAAGCCCAGCGAGATCACACAAGAGGCGAGCAACAGCGCAGCGAGGGCGACGAGCAACAGGGCGTAGCGACGGCTGGTCATTCGCCGTGGAACCCCTTGGCCAGCGTTTCGACGGCCTGCACGTTATCGATGCCCGGCGTGGCTTGCACGTACGGGATCACGATAAAACGCTGGTTCTTGATGGCGTCCACCGCTTGCAGCGCCGGGTTGTTCAGCAGGAACGCCTGCTTCTGCGCGGCGGTGATCTCGCTGTAGTCGACGATCACGATCACCTGCGGGTTGCGCTCTACCACGGTTTCCCAGTTGACGCGGGTCCAGCTGGCCTCGATATCGTCGAGGATATTGCGCCCACCGGCCGCCGCGATCAGCGCCTGGGGCATGCCCAGGCGGCCGGAGGTCATGGCGCGGTCTTCGCCGCTGTCGTAGAGGAACACGCGGGGTTTATCGGCGGGCAGGTCTTTTTGCACCTCATCGACCTGGGCCTGCATCTGCGCGATCAGGGTGTTGGCGCGGTCTTGCACGTCGAAGATCCTGCCGAGGTTGCGCAGGTCGTTATAGGTGTCGTCCAGCGTCGCGGCCGGGCGCTTCATGACGAAGGCGCAGGATTCGGTCAGCTCGTACACGTTGATGCCCAAGGGTTGCAGCGTGGCGGGCGTGAGGTCGCCGCCCACGCGCATGCCGTAGTCCCAGCCGGCGAAGAAGAAATCCACGTTGGCGTTGAGCAGGGTTTCTACCGACGGGTACTTGCTCGCCAGTTCCGGCAAGCCGTCGAGGGTGCTGGCCATGTCCGGCGTCACCGACTTCCAGCCTGTCACGCCGCTGTAGCCGGCCATGCGCGGCTTGAGGCCGAGGGCGAGCATCATCTGGGTCATGTTGATGTCGTGGCTGACCGCATGCTTGGGCGCTTCCTGGAAGGTCACGTCGCGGTTGCAGCTTTTCACGGTGACCGGGTAATGGGTGGCTTCGGCGAAGGCTTCCGAGGCGCCGAACAGTAGGGCTATAGCCAGCAGGGAGCGCAGGGTCATGGTTGGGTTATCCAGGTGATTCGGGGGTAGTCGGACAAGGGGTGGCGGTCGATCAAGGCTTCGACGCCAAACACCTCGCGCAGCAGTTCGGCGGTCAGCACTTCATGGGGCGTGCCGCTGGCGACGATGCGTCCGTGGTGGATCACATACAGGCGGTCACAGAACGCGGCGGCCAGGTTCAGGTCGTGGATGCTCGCCAGGGTGCCGATGTTCAGGCGCTTGACCAACCGCAGCAGCTCAAGCTGATAGCGCGGGTCGAGGTGGTTGGTGGGTTCGTCGAGGATCAGCAATTGGGGTTGCTGGGCCAGGGCGCGGGCGAGGATCACCCGTTGTTTTTCCCCGCCGGAAAGGGTGGCAAAAGCGTGGTCTTCGAAGCCGTGCATGCCGACGGAGTGCAAGGCGTCTTGCACCAGTTGCTGGTCGTGCAGCGTGTCACCATCGAACAACCCCTTGTGGGGCGTGCGGCCCATGGCGACCACTTCATCCACCCGCAGGCCGAAGGCATCGGGGAATTCCTGGAGCACCACGGCGATGCGTTGCGCGCACCATTTGGCGCTTTGCTTCCACACGTTCTGGTGGTCGAACATGACGTCGCCGCGCGCCGGCTGGGTGAAGCGATAGGCGCAGCGCAACAGGCTGGTCTTGCCGCTGCCGTTGGGGCCGATCAGGCCGACAAACTCCCCCGCACCGACCTGCAGGCTGGCGTCACGCAGGTGGAACTGGTGATGGCAGTGGCTGGTTGGGGACCAGTTGAGGTCGGTTAGGGTTAGCGATGTCATCAATACTCTCAGGTCAAACCAGGTCTAAATGTGGGAGCGGGCTTGCTCGCGAATGCGGTGTGTCAGTCAATACATCTGT
>NZ_JANLGL010000333.1:0-4351 GCF_024655625.1 Pseudomonas sp. 18.1.10 | reverse complement strand
TTCGCGAGCAAGCCCGCTCCCACAGTTGACCGCGTTTCAACATGAGAATGCGGTCAAAATGTGGGAGCGGGCTTGCTCGCGAAGACGGCCTCAAAAACACCGCATAACCCACAGCAAAAAATAGATATCAATTGCGAACCAATCTCATCCTCTGCTAGCGTGCGCACCTCCTGAACCCTACGTTCTTCTCAAGGTAGTGCCGTGCTCTCCTGGAATTCGCAGATCGCGCGCCTGTTCGCGGAGCAGAAGAAAGCCCTCGAAGCCTTCGTCACCCGCCGCACCGGCAGCGCCCAAGTGGCCGCCGACCTGACCCAGGAATCGTTCCTGCGCCTGGTGCGCCTGGATTCCGGCGAGAAGATCGACAACCTCCCAGCCTTTCTCTTCACCATCGCCAGCAACCTGGTGCGCGATCACCAGCGCCAGGCCATTCGCCGTGAGCGCCTGGACGCCGGCGAGCCCAGCGAAGAACTGCCGTGCACCAACCCAGGCGCCGACGAACAATTGGCCGCCTACCAACAGGAACAACTGATGCAGGACGCGATCCTGGCGTTGCCCGAAGCGACTCGGCAGATCTTCCTGCTCTATCATGTCGACGAACTTTCCTACCGCGAGATTGGCGAACGTCTGTCGATCACCCCACGCAGTGTGGAATACCAACTACGTCGCGCCTTGATTGAATGCCGCGCCTACATCAAGACGCGGCTCTCCTGCGATGCACAAGGACGTCGGCCATGACCGCCACCCCCACTGCCGACGCGCTGTTTGAACAAGCGTCCGGCTGGTATTTCCGCCTACAGGCCGAGGATGTGACGCCGGCTGACATGGACGCCTTCGCCGCCTGGCTCGGCCAAGGCCAAGCCCAGGATGATGCGTGGCAGGAAGTGCAGGCGCTGCTCGGCGGCCTGCGTGAGCCGGCCCGGGTGATCCGCCGCGCCGAACAGGCCGCCTGGCGCAAACCGCTGCGGCGTTGGGCGTGTGCTGCCACGGTGTTGCTGGCGGTCGGCCTGACCGTGCAAAACACCCCCTGGCTCGACCGCCTGCGCGCGGACTATGCCACCGGCACCGGTGAGTCGCGCATCGTCGAATTGGCCGATGGTTCCCAGCTGCAACTGAACACCGACAGCGCGATTCAAGTGCGCATGAGCGGCGGCGAGCGTCAGATTCGTCTGCTGCGCGGCGAAGGCTTTTTCAGCGTAACCAAGGACCCGGCGCGGCCGTTCGTGGTGCAGTCCGGTAAGGGCTGGGTCAAGGTGGTCGGCACCCAGTTCAGCGTGGCGCGGCGCGATGCGCAGACGCGGGTGCAGGTGGCGCAGGGCAAGGTGCAGGTCAGCGCGGGTAGCGGTGACACGGTGTACCTGGAGCCGGGGCGGGCGGTGGAGTATCAGGGCCAGCACCTTGCCGAGGTCCACGGTTTCGACCCGGCCAGCGGCTTTGCCTGGCGCCAGCGGCAATTGGTATTTCGTCAGCAGCCGTTATCGGAAGTGGTCAGCGAACTGAACCGCTACTGGCCCGGCAAGACCCTGGTACTCGGCGACGCGCTGCGCAAGCGCGTGGTCTCCGGCGTGTTTGAAATCGACAAACCCGACGCGGTCATCAAGGCGTTGGAATACACCCTCAACCTGCGCGCCGAGCATTACACCCCGTATTTGCTGGTATTGCGCGACGGCAAAGCGTCCTGACGGCAACTTTTTCAAAATAGTTTCAGGGTTTCCCCGTGAGCCATCGTCCTTGATGACTGAGGCGCAAATAGTAAGCACTCTCAAGTAGTGCGGCGCCGATCACCGACTTTTTCTGCACCGGGGAGCACCATCCATGGCACACCGATACGCCGCACGGCCTTTGCTGGCACTGGCCATTTCCATGGCCAGTGGCACTGCGCCGCTGTACTTGCAGGCCGCTGAGACCACGCAGGCCCAGACTTACCGCTTCGATATTCCAGGGCAAAGCCTGGATGGCGCGTTGGCGGCGTTTTCGGCGGTGACGCGGATTCAGGTGTTGGTGTCTGGGGAGTTGACGCAAGGTGTGACATCCCCGGGTGTGCGCGGCAACTTGGGCCAGCGCGAGGCCCTTGGCTTGTTGCTGGGCGGCACGGGGTTGAACGCGGCGTTTATCAATGCCGACACCGTGACCCTGGAAAAGCCTGTGGCCAGCGGCTCTGCCCTTGAAGTCGGTGCAACAACCATCAGCGCCGAACGCCTGGGTGCTACCACCGAAGGTACAGGTTCCTACACCACCGGCGCGGTGACCATTGGCAAGGGCGAGCAGAAACTCAAGGACATCCCGCAGTCGGTCAGCGTCATGACCCGCAAGCAGATGGATGACCAGAACACCACCAAGCTGTCCGAAGTGGTCAAGCGCACCCCTGGCCTGACGGCGACCAAATCCCCCGGCCCCGGCATGTTCATCTTCTCCCGGGGTTTCGAGATCGGCACCCTGCAATACGATGGCGTAGGCATCCCGCGTAACACCTACACCCTGGGCAGCTACCTCACCGAAAACATGGCGATCTACGACCGCGTCGAAACTCTGCGTGGCCCGGCCGCGTTGCTGCAAGGCGCCAACAGCCCCGGCGGCACCATGAACCTGGTGCGCAAACGCGGCCAGCAGGCGCCGACTGTGACCATCACCGCCAAGGCCGGCTCCTGGGACCACTACGGCACTCAAGTCGACGTCGGCGGCCCGATGAATGCCGAAGGCACCTTGCGCGGCCGCTTCGTGGCGGATTACGACACGACCAACTCCTTTGTCGACTACGCCGGCGGCTGGAATCAGACAGTCTACGCGGCTGTGGACTACGACTTCACGGCAGACACCACCGTCGGGGTCGGCATCAGCAACCAGAAAGGCCATTCGCGGCCCAACTTCATGTCGTTGCCCCGTTACGCCGACGGCAGCGATATCGGCCTGCCGCGCTCGACCTTTGTCGGCGCCAGCTGGAACCGCAACGTCAACAACCAGACCCAAGTGTTCGCCGACCTGGAGCATCGCTTCAACGATGACTGGAAAGTGAAGGCCGCGTTGGTGGCGATGGATGAACACAACGACGCAACCTACCAGGCGACGTGGGATACCATCCCCAACGGCGGCGGCACCGTGCGTTATATCGATTGGGTCACCGACTTCAACACCAAGAGCCGCGGCGCGGATGTGTACGTCGATGGCAAGTTCGACGGCCTGGGTTTCCAGCAGGAAATGATCCTGGGCGCCAACTATTCCAAGCTCACCACCGATGACCTGTGGGCGCGAGCGGCAACGCCGGGTGCGGATATCTTCAACATCGACCACAACCGTCCGCAGCGCGACAAATACCAGCTGTTCAAGGACGGTTGGGGGTCCAAGAGCTGGTATGACGTTCGCCAGAAAGGCATCTATGGCACCTGGCGCGTGAAGCTGCTGGACCCGTTGACCCTGATCGTCGGCGCGCGCACCAGTTGGTATGACTTCTCCTACATCGGCCAGAGCGGTGTCAAGGGGACCTATGGCGCGCCTGAAGCCAGCAGCACCCAAACCAACGGCAAGGTCACGCCTTACACCGGCCTGGTCTATGAACTGAATGACCAATGGTCGGCCTACGCCAGTTACGCCGACGCGTTTGAACCACAGACCAACCAAACCACGTCCCACACGATCCTCAAGCCCATCGAAGGCAAGAACTACGAGTTGGGGATCAAGGGCGAATTGGCCGATGGCCGCCTCAACACCTCGTTTGCGATCTTCCGCTATGACCAGGAAAACCGCGCTGCCCAGGACCTGCAAGGGCCGCAGAACTGCAACGGTTGGTACTGCTCGGTGGCTTCGGGCAAAGTCCGCAGCCAGGGTTTTGAAGCCACGTTGAGCGGTGAAGTGCTGCCGGGGTTGCAGCTCAATTCCAGCTACACCTACAACACCACCAAATTCCTCAAGGACGACGACTACGAAGGCAAGATCTTCAGCACCTGGACGCCCAAGCATTTGCTCAAGGTCTGGGGTGATTACCAGTTGCCGGGCGACTGGCAGAAATTCAGCGTCGGCGCCGGCGTGACCGCGCAAAGCAGCACCGTGGCCTACGACCGCACGTTCAGCGTGCCGGGCAATGCGCTGTGGGATTCGCGGGTGGCGTACAAGATCAACCAGGAATTCAGCGTGGCGGCGAATCTGAACAATATGTTCGACAAGAAGTATTACATCCCGGCGTATAACGCGAATTGGGGCAGTAACTACTATGGCGATCCGCGTAATGTGATGTTCACCATGACCTACACCCCGCAGTTTTAAAGCCTACCTATAACCCCTGTGGGAGCGGGCTTGTGTGGGAGCGGGCTTGCTCGCGAAGGCGATCTGTCAGTTACAGAAGTGCTGTCTGACCCACCGC
>NZ_JANLGL010000332.1:0-4373 GCF_024655625.1 Pseudomonas sp. 18.1.10 | reverse complement strand
GGCGGTGGGTCGGCCAATAAATTAGTCGACTGTTACACCGCTTTCGCGAGCAAGCCCGCTCCCACATTTGATCTTTGTTGGTAGTACGGTCTGAGTCAGTCATTTCAGTGAATGAGCGACTCCGAAGCTCTGATTTTGCGTCGGCGCTTGACCCGCAGCATGCTGACGAATCGGCGGTGGTTTCTTGTATGGAGCATCAGTAGGCAGGCCAGGGATTGGAACAAAGGGAATACTGCAAACATAGTCACGGGGTGGTTCCCCAGATAGTCGGCCGAAAGCAAAGCGTTCAAAACGGCGACGCATACGAGTAATGGCGGCCCGAGTCGAAATCCAACTGCCACCAGGGCTAGCCCAATGCACATTGCGAGTAGCAATACCAAACTGGCCACTACCGCGTATTCGCTGGGGAGATAATTTATTCGCGCGTAATACGTCAGGCTATGTGAGAGGTTGCCTGAAATAGCGACCATATTCATGGACACCGCAGTTCCCACAGTGAATACAAAACGTTGGGTGTAACGACGCAATGTTCGTGGCGCTCGCGCGGTGTCGATGTTATTGCTCATGGCTGCCGAACTCCTCGTAAATAGCGATGACAACGTGGTTGATATTTCCTGAAATGCCGCTGCCCGCTATCGCAAACGCGGCGCCCACCTGATCGGCAAGTTGAATGAAAATGTGATGATCGTTCCCACGCTCTGCGTGGGAGTGCCGCCGGTGACGCTCCGCGTCACGCCTTCAAGAGCGGACGCAGAGCGTCCAAGGATGCGTTTCCACGCAGAGCGTGGGAACGATCAAGAAAGGTGTGGGCTAGCTGTGGCGAGGGAGCTTGCTCCCGCTCGACTGCGTAGCAGTCGCCGGCTGTCGGGTTTGGGGGCGCTTCGCACCCCAGCGGGAGCAAGCTCCCTCGCCACACTGAGTCAGTCATTTCAGTGAACGAGCGACTCGGCGGCTCTGGTTTTTCGTCGGCGCTTGACCCGCAGTATGCTGGTGTAGCGACGGTGGTTTTTGGAGTTAAGAATCAAGATATAGAGCAGAGATGTAAACAACGCCGACAAATTGAGCAGTGTCGGAGTGTGACTGCCAAGATAGGCTACTGAGAGCAGAACGTTTGTGATTGCTACGGGGATGAGTATTCGAGGCGCATGTCGGAATCCTTCACTTAGACCAATTTGGCCTATGTAAAAAATCAGGCATAACATCACTCCGGTTCCGAAAGCGGTTTCGTCTGGCACGTGTAAGACTCGGGCGTAATACGAAAGGCTCGTCGACGTGTTGATTGCGATACTGCTTAGGCTAAGCAGCATCGCCCCCCCAAATGACGGTAAAAAGCGATAGGCATAACGACGCCAAATTAGGTACTCCCGAACGGGATCAATGCCGAAATTCATGGTCGTCGAACTCCTCGTACAGTGCGATAACTAACGCGTTGATATTTCCGAAAAGTACGCTGCCTGTGATAGCTAAAGTCGCGCTAATTTGATCCCTTATCTGCGTGATTATGCGCAGTCGTAACTCGGGGTTGCTGTAGCGTCTGGGCAATTGTCCAGCCAACTGCTTCAGACGAATTATTTCGCGGGGATGGCGGGGATTGTTCAGCCGAAGAACTTCGTCCGTTAATTTGGCGCGTTCTTGACGGCTCATGGGTCTCAATATGTCCGTCATCTCGCGCCCGGTCGAACGTTTGATAGCCATCACGGTTCTGACCGTTGCAACGGTGGATGCCCCTGCGCCGACCAATGAAATACCATCCAGAGCAACGGTCATTGCTTGATACCAAGCCAGGGTGTCGTAGTAGTCATTCTTGGCAGGGTTAGTTAACTCGTTACGGGTCCTCCATACACCGTTAAAGCACTGTCCGCCGCTGGCGGCCAGGCCTGCGTATGACACATAGGTCAAGGCGAGGCTTGCGCCGCCACTAAACGGCGCTGCGGCTATGCCTGCCTTTGCGACAACGAAACTAATCACTGCCCCGCCGCAGGAAATAGCCATTCCCGATGCCTCACGCCACAGCTGAGACTCACGAGGTGAACTTGCCACCTGCTGTGCATAGTCTTCAGTAGTAACTGCCTGCTCTACTGTCTCCCGCAAAATCACGCGCTTGGGCCTGACACTGCACAGCGGCACAAACTCCCTCAGCACCGTCACCTGATAATCACTGCCAATATGCACCACCCCAGCCCCGACGATGGCCGGGTCGGCGTCAATGGTTCGATAGAGGGTTGGCAGGTCCAGCAGGCTGGTCAGTCGCTGGCGCGTGGTGGTGTGCGCGGTGGGCACGCCGCTTTGCAGGAAATCCCTTGGCATCCTTTCACCTGTGGGTAGACAGAGGTGAAAGAGCCTGAGGATTGGTTCCTTGAAATGATGTCAGGCCGTTCGCTGTTTCTTGTAGTACCTGGCCCTACGAACCAAACACAAAACTAACCTGTGGGAGCTGGCTTGCCTGCGATAGCGGACTATCAGTTGAAGCATTTGCAGCTGACCCACCGCCATCGCAGGCAAGCCAGCTCCCACATTGTTGACCGTGTCAGGCCTTGATGAAGGTCTCGTGCAGATGGCGCCACAGCAGCGCGCCGCTGGCCTGTTTCTCGAACACCACCGTGGCGCGTCGGTCGGTCCGGGTGCCGCTGTCATCGACCTGATGCTCACGGTAAGTCACCGTCGCCCCACGCGCATGCCGGTCGATCCCGGCCATTTCACTCAAGGTGATCTTCAATCCCGGGCGCATCCCGCCCAAGCGGGTGAACAACGCATTGACCCCAGCCGCATTCACCCGTGTGCCGGTGGCGGGGGCGACCATGCTGAACTCCGGGGAGAAGCGCGCGAGCAGGCTTTGCAAGGTGCCTTCCGGGGCGACGCCGGCGAACCATTGCTCGATCTCGACGTGGGTCTGGATCACTTCTTCAAAAAAATCGCTGTAGTCGATCATTACAAACTCCGTTCCAAGCCAAAGCGCTTCTTCAAGACACTCTCCAATAAACCTTTGGGCAACAACGCCGCCATCAACGGCAACGCCCGGCTGCCATTCCCTGCGCGCAACAGGCGCGGTGGCGTCGGTTGTTGCACGCCCTTGAGCACTTGCGCGGCAAACCGGCTGGCCGGGGTGGGATTGTTCTGCGAGGCCTGGGAGCGCGCGCGGATACCTTCGCGCAACGGCCACCAGGGGGATTTTTCGCTGATTAACAGTTCGGCCTGGGCGCCGGCATTTTTCGCGAAGCGGGTATCGATGGCCCCCGGCTGTACTTCCATCACGCGAATGCCAAACGGTGCCAGTTCCATGCGCAAGGCATCGCTCAAGGCATGTACGGCGGCTTTGGAGGCGCAGTAGGCACCGGCAAATGGCGTGACCAATACGCCGGAAACACTGCCGATGTTCACCACCAGGCCTTTGCTGCGACGCAGGGCCGGGAACAGCGCCTGGGTCACGCCGACGATGGAAAACACATTGGTCTCGAACTGGCGCTGCAGGGCGTCGGTGCCGCCATCGAGCAACGGGCCCATGGCGCCGTAGCCGGCATTGTTGACCAGCACGTCCAGCTCGCCCAGCTGTTCAGCCAGGTGTTGCAGGGCGGCGCTGTCGTTGACGTCCAGTTCGACCGCATTGAAGCCCGCAGCGGCAAGGGCGGCGACATCCTCCGGGCGGCGGGCGCTGGCCCACACGCTGTAGCCGGCGGCTTTGAAGGCGTCAGCCAGGGCGCGGCCGATGCCGCTGGAGCAGCCGGTGATAAGTACGTTGGGCATGGATCAGTCCTTTGTCAGTCCGAGAAGCTGCCTTGCAGGTGCTCGGCACGAAATTCCAGGGTTTGCGGGCGATAACCGGGGCGCAGCGGTGGGGCGGGCAGGCAATCGTCCCAGGTGGCGCCGGCCTGCAACTCGCCGGGGCCGCGGTAGCGCGGGGCGGCGTAGACGTTGTCGGCCAGGTTGACGGTGTCGCCCGGCGCATAGGCGGCGACGCGCCAGCGCAGTTCGGTGAGGGGCACGTCGTTGCCGTTGTTGAGGACCAGTTTCAGCGGGCGGTCAGCCGGGCATTCCTCGGGCGCGTAGGTGATGCGCAGCTCCAGGCGCGCCAGTTGCGAGGCTTCGCGGTTGTCCAGCCAGACCACCCAGATGGCGACGAAACCCAGGCCCACGGCGGCGGCGAGGGACACCGGCAAGGCCTTGGCGGGATAGCGCAGCAGCAGGATCAGCCAGGTGATGATCAGGAGAACGCCGAAGAACATGGAGACCACCTCGAATAGGGAACGAGCATCCTAACTTAAGCGTAGGTGGGATTGGGCGGCTTGAGAGGTAGGTTGATGCGGCTGACGCCTTCGCGAGCAAGCCCGCTCCCACAGGTTGATTGCATTCCAAAGGTTATACGCGGTCAACCCGTG
>NZ_JANLGL010000331.1:0-4387 GCF_024655625.1 Pseudomonas sp. 18.1.10 | reverse complement strand
AGAAACAGATGTGCTGACTGAACCACCGCCTTCGCGAGCAAGCCCGCTCCCACACAAGCTCTACCCACATGAGTTCTGTGGTGGGGCTTAGATCGGATTTGGACAGTCGATGAACAGATGCTCCAGCGCAAACCGCCGCGCCAGGTAATCCCCCAGCGCCTGCACGCCATAACGCTCGGTGGCGTGATGGCCAGCGGCAATAAAGCTGATGTCGTTTTCCCGCGCACTGTGGAAGGTCTGCTCGGACGCTTCGCCGCTGAGGAACAGATCGACACCCGCCGCAATCCCATGGTCGATGTAACCCTGGCCACCCCCGGTGCACCAGCCCACGCGGCGGATCATTTCACTGCCCTCGATCAGCAGGGGCTCGCGGCCCATGACTTCCTGCACGCGGCGCGCAAAATCACGCGGCGACAACGGCTCGGCAAGGGAACCGACCAGGCCGACGATCTTGGCGTCATTGGGGTCCAGCGGGCCTTCGACGGTGATGTCCAGCTGGCGTGCGAGCTGCACGTTGTTGCCGACATCGGGGTGCAGGTCCAGCGGCAGGTGGTAGGCCAGCAGGCTGATGTCGTGCTTGAGCAGGGTTTTCAGGCGGCGCTGCTTCATGCCGGTGATGCAGGGGTTTTCGCCTTTCCAGAAATAACCGTGGTGCACCAGCACCAAGTCAGCCCCGGCTTCGACGGCCGCGTCCAGCAGGGCTTGGCTGGCGGTCACGCCGCTGACGATGCGCATCACCTGCGGGCGCCCTTCCACTTGCAGGCCATTGGGGCAGTAATCGGCGATTTTCGAGCTGTTCAGGTAGCGGTCAGCTTCATCGACTAATGTGCTCAGGGCAACGGCCATAAAAGACTCCTAAATATCCCGTTCGAAGGCACTCACAGCCTCGTATAATGCGCGACATTATGGGCGCTCTCCCGCCCCCTGCAACCTGTCAGGACTTACTTGATGCTCAAGGCACTGCGTTTTTTTGGATGGCCATTGTTGGCTGGCGTGCTGATCGCGATGTTGATTATTCAGCGTTATCCCCAGTGGGTGGGCTTGCCCAGCCTGGATGTAAACATGCAGCAGGCACCGCAGACCAACGCGGTGGTGCAAGGCCCGGTGACCTATGCCGACGCGGTGGTCATCGCGGCGCCGGCCGTGGTCAACCTGTACACCACCAAGGTCATCAACAAACCGGCGCACCCGTTGTTTGAAGACCCGCAGTTCCGTCGCTACTTCGGCGACAACGGGCCCAAGCAACGGCGCATGGAGTCGAGCCTGGGTTCGGGCGTTATCATGAGCCCGGAAGGCTACATCCTCACCAACAACCACGTGACCACCGGCGCCGACCAGATCGTGGTGGCCTTGCGTGACGGCCGCGAAACCCTGGCCCGCGTGGTCGGCAGCGACCCGGAAACCGACCTGGCAGTGCTCAAGATCGACCTGAAAAGCCTGCCCTCCATCACCCTCGGCCGCTCCGACGGCCTGCGCGTGGGTGATGTGGCACTGGCCATCGGCAACCCGTTCGGCGTCGGCCAGACGGTGACCATGGGCATCATCAGTGCCACCGGGCGTAACCAGCTCGGCCTGAACAGCTACGAAGACTTCATCCAGACCGACGCCGCGATCAACCCCGGCAACTCGGGCGGTGCGCTGGTGGATGCCAATGGCAACCTGACCGGCATCAACACGGCGATTTTCTCCAAGTCCGGCGGTTCCCAGGGCATCGGTTTTGCGATCCCGGTGAAGCTGGCGACGGAAGTGATGAAGTCGATCATCGAGCACGGCCAGGTGATTCGCGGCTGGCTGGGCATTGAAGTGCAGCCGCTGACCAAGGACCTCGCCGAGTCGTTTGGCCTGACCGGGCGCCCGGGCATCGTGGTCGCCGGGATCTTCCGCGACGGCCCGGCGCAGAAAGCCGGCCTGCAACTGGGTGACGTGATCCTCAGCATCGACGGCGAACCGGCCGGTGATGGCCGCAAGTCGATGAACCAGGTGGCACGGATCAAACCGACCGACAAGGTGACCATCCTGGTCATGCGCAATGGCAAAGAGATCAAGTTGTCAGCGGAAATCGGCCTGCGCCCACCGCCGGCGCCGGTGAAAGAAGAGGAATAAACGCCCTCGCCCAGGTGCCTGTTCGCAGGCACCTGTAAGCGCACATTTCATAGCGATTCATTCTCATTAGGCATGTTATATTGTTTCAATATCGACATTGGAACGCTCTATCATGCCGTCTCGAAGAATTGCCCCCCTGGCTGGCCTGGCCCTGGGTTTACTGCTTGATCCCGCTTTCGCCGAAGACAACACCCTGGAACTCGACACCATCAGCGTCACCACCGACGCCTATGAGTCCGCTACCAGCCCGGTCAAAGGCTACCGCGCCACCCGTTCGGCCAGCGCGACCAAAACCGACACGGCACTGCGCGACATCCCACAATCCATCAGCGTGATTCCCGCCACGGTGCTCAAGGACCTGGGCAGTACCAGCGTCGAGCGCGCCCTGGAGTTTGCCGGCGGCGTGTCCAAGCAAAACAACTTCGGCGGCCTGACGCTCTACGAATACAGCGTGCGCGGCTTCACCACGTCCGAGTTCTACCAGGACGGTTTCAGCGCCAACCGTGGCTACCCGAGCACCCCGGACGCGGCCAACATCGAGCGCATCGAAGTGCTCAAGGGCCCCGCCGCCAGCCTGTACGGGCGCGGCGATCCTGGCGGCACGGTGAATATCGTCACCAAGAAGCCCCAACCCGAGGCCTTCACCACCCTGCAAACCAGCGCCGGCAGCTGGGACCGCTACCGCACCGCCCTCGACGTCAACACCCCGCTGGACAGCGAAGGCCAGGTGCTGTCGCGGGTCAACCTGGCGGTGGAAGACAACCACAGCTTCCGCGATCACGTGCAGAGCAAACGCGTGTTCGTCGCGCCGTCGTTCAGCTGGCAACTGGACCCGGACACCACCCTGCTCGTCGAAAGCGAATTCGTGCGCCATAGCTCCACCTTCGACCGCGGCATCGTCGCCGCCCCCGGCGTATCACGCTCCACCTTCCTCGGCGAGCCCAACGACGGCGACATCGACAACCACAACAACCGCCTCCAGGCCGCCCTCGAACATCACCTCAACGATGCCTGGAGCCTGCGCCTGGCCAGCCACTACAAACAAGGCAGCCTATGGGGCGACGCCTCGGAAAACCGCGCGCTGAACGCCGATGGCCATACCCTCAACCGCCGCTACCGCGAGCGCTCCATGGGTTGGCACGACAGCATCACCCAGCTGGAACTGCGCGGCCTGTTCGACATTGGCAGTTGGCAGCATGAAGTGCTGGTAGGCACGGAGTACGAGGACTACCGCAAGAAGGAACGCGTGACTGCGATTGCCGGCAGCCCCTACGCCATCGATCTCTACAACCCGGTCTACGGCCAGGCCAAACCCAACGGCGCGCGCGGCGGCACCGACTTCTTCGAGCAGACCAAAAGCCACGCGCTGAACCTGCAAGACCAGATCGTCTTCACCGACCGCCTGCGCGGCATGCTCGGGGCGCGCTTCGAGCATTTCGAACAACGCATCGACAACTACATCGGCAACACCCCGCCGACCCAGCAAACCCACGACGCCCTGACCCAGCGCGCCGGCCTGCTGTACCAGCTCACGCCGCAAGTCGGCGTGTTCGCTAACGCCTCCACCTCGTTCAAACCCAACAGCGGGCTGGACGCCAACAACAAGGGCTTCAAGCCGGAAGAAGGCGTGGGCTACGAAGTGGGAATCAAGAGCGAGCTGTTCGACGACCGCCTCAGCACCACCCTCGCCGCGTTCCATATCGAGAAGGAAAACGTGCTCACGCTGGACCCGGCCACCAACCTCAACCGCGCCATGGGCAAAGCCCGCAGCCAGGGTTTTGACCTGCAACTGACCGGGCAAGTGACGGATGCCGTACGGGTGATTGGGGCCTTTGCCTACATCGATGCCGAAGTAACCAAGGGCGATAAAGCCATTCCCGCCGGCAGCCGCATCCTTGGCGTGGCCAAGCGCAGCGGCAGCCTGTTGGGGGTGTATGAATTCCAGGATGGCGCGTTGCGCGGGTCGGACGTGGGGGCGGCGTTTACCTATGTAGGGGATCGTTCCGGTGAGGCGGGTACGCGCTTTGAGCTGCCGGCGTATCACACGGTGGATGTGTTGGCGCATTACAAGGCTACGGAGAATGTGACGGTCGGCTTGAATCTCAACAACCTGTTTGATGAGAAGTATTACGAGCGGTCCTACAGCAACTATTGGGTCAACCCGGGCGAACCACGCAACCTCACCGTCAGCCTGACCCTCAATTTGTAACGCGGTAAAAACTGTGGGAGCGGGCTTGCTCGCGAATGCGGTCTTTCAGTCACAGTATCATTGACTGACCCACCG
>NZ_JANLGL010000330.1:0-4402 GCF_024655625.1 Pseudomonas sp. 18.1.10 | reverse complement strand
TCAGCTTGCATATGTATTGGCTGACCCACCGCATTCGCGAGCAAGCCCGCTCCCACATTTTTGATCCGTGTTTGCAGCGTTTAGTAGCCGTTGCTGCCGTAATCCACGGTATAGGCAAAGTCTGTAACCCGCTCTACACCCGTATCGAACCGTCCGTCGGCATGCAAGCGCAACCAGCGATACCCCGGCGCCTGTTCGCTGACCTTGAAATCCTCGCTGCCCGGCGCGAACTGGATGCAGGTCGACGGCGAGGCCAGCAGCCGCACGCCGTTGCGCTCGCGGTCGATTTCCTGGTGAACGTGGCCCCAAAGCACCGCCTTGACCTGCGGGAAGCGATCCAGCACGGCAAACAGCGCGTCGGGATTACGCAGGCCGATGGGCTCCATCCACGCACAGCCGATGGACACCGGATGATGATGGAAACACACCAGGTGATGGCGGCTCGGCGCTTCGCTCAAGGCCTGGGCGAGCAGTTGCAGTTGCTGGTCTTGCAGGTAGCCCGGCACCGAGCCCGGCACGGCGGAATCCAGCAGGGTGATGCGCCAGTTGCCGATATCGACCACCGGCTCCAGCAAATCACTGCGCATGGCGGCAAGGGCCATGACTTGCGGTTCGTCGTGATTGCCGGGAATCCAGCGCGCCGGGGCGTCGATCTGCCGGGTCATGTCGCGAAATTGCTGGTAGGACACCAGCGTGCCGTCCTGGGACAAGTCCCCCGTAGCCAGCATCAAGTCGATTCGCGGCTGCTGCACGCGCACCAACTCGATCACCCGTTGCAGGCTTTCACGGGTGTTCATGCCCAACAGCGTGCCGTCGGCCTCGGCAAACAGGTGGCTGTCGGACAGTTGCACCAGCAACGCGGGTGCATCGGGGTTCACGGTGGTTACGCTCGGCAAGGCGCTCTCCCAGGGCAATCACAGGAATGGACGAATAGCGCGATTATGCTGGGGCAGGACACAAAGAGGAAACCCAAGGAAGCAGACGCAGTTCACATCTACCGCACCGCTTCGAACTCATGGCCCAGGGCCAGGCAGTGGCTCAACCATTCGCCGAGGAACACATTGAGCTGTGCTTTCTCATCGGGCTGGTGCATGAACACATTCGGGTAAGGATAGATGCTGCGAAAGCGCCGCGCATGTTCGGCGCTGATCACTTCGGCCATGCGGGCGTCGTGGTACACCTGCACTTCCAGTTGCGGCACCGGCAGCCACGGCAGGCTGTGCTCCTGGCGCACGCGCAGGGTGGTGGTGTACGGGCAGTTGACGATGACTTCCAGGGTCAGTACGCCGAGCATCTGGTCGCCATGGGTCACGCCGATGCGCCGCGCCGCCGGGGCGTGGCGCATATCGGGGAGCAGGCGCATCAGCCGCGCATAGTTGGCCTCGCAGGCTGCTTGCAGCCCGATCAGGTCAACCCGGTAACGTTCCCGTGCCTTTACTGCCATAACCCCCTCACTTCCGCGCGATTAAGCGCAAGCCATTGCAGGGCGATAATGCTGGCTGCGTTGGAAATCTTGCCGTCGCGCACCGCTTGCAGGGCATCTTCGAAGGCCCAGGTGGTGACGCGGATATCTTCGGCTTCTTCTTCCAATCCATGGACGCCCCCCACCCCGGTGCTGTCGCAACGGCCCAGGTACAAGTGGACAAATTCGGTACTGCCGCCGGGCGATGGGAAATACTTGGTGATCGGCCACAACGCGGAGAAGGTCAGCCCAGCTTCCTCCTCGGCCTCACGGTGTGCAACCTCCTCCGGTTGCTCGTCCTTGTCGATCAGGCCGGCGACCATTTCGATCAGCCAGGGGTTGTCGGTACGGCCCATGGCGCCGATACGGAACTGCTCGTTCAAGACCACTTCGTCACGTTGTGGGTCGTAGGGCAATACACACACGGCATCATGACGAACGAAGACTTCGCGATTGATCTCCCGGCTCATGCCGCCGTCGAATTTCTCGTGGCGCAGTTGCAGGCGATCGAGCTGGTAGAAACCTTTGAACACGGTCTCCTTCTTAACCATCTCGATCTTGCTCGGCGTCGATTTCGCAATGTCCGTCATACCCTTCCTCGTTAAGCCTGTGCAATTCGCGCCATCCTAACGCGCTCGCGGCGGTTGGTGCAGCCCCTTTCCGGTTGCCGGGATAGACGGCGAACGTCAAACTCGGGGGGCGTTCTCAATTAGTTTCCCCGTCGCGCCGGGGAAACTAATTGAGAACACCCCCCTAATCAGCTTAGTGGCGAACTGACTGCCGCGCCGGTAGTCGAAGCTGCACCATTTCGCTCTTATCGTTAGACGAAGGACCTCCATGTCGCTTTTAAAAATCGCCTCCGTGGCCTGCATCGCCCTGACCCTGGGTGCCTGCCAAAGCCTGTTTCAACCAAGCTGGCGCACGCCGCTGGAAGCCACCCGCGACGCCACCGAGCAAAGTAAGCCGGGCTGCGCCAGCGCCGACTGCCCGCTGGTAAATATCGACACCGTGCACTTCGCCAAGGAGCCCAAGCTGGATGCCTTGATCGAACAGCGCCTGCTGGAAATGACCCAGGCCGACCCGCTGCCCACCAGCCTGGCGACCTACAGCGAACAATTCCTGCGCAGCGCCGCGCCGCGCAACAGCATGTATTTGCAAGCCAAGGTACGCGAGCAGCATGACGGCTTGGTGATCGTCGAGTTGTCCAGCTACCTGGACCAGGGCGCCACCCACGGCGAGCCGGGCCGCGCGTTCATCAACTATTCGCGCCAGCAGCAAAAAGCCCTGTCGTTGACCGACATGCTGCTGCCCGGCAAGGAAGACGCCTTCTGGAAAGCGGCCCAGGTCGCCCACAACAGCTGGCTAATCAGCACCCGCCTCAGCCTGGAGCCGGAGTTCGTGAAGACCTACCCCTTCCAGAAAACCCCGAACGTGGCGCTGACCTATGGTGGCGTGGTCCTGAAGTACCCCACCACCACCATCGCGCCGTATGCCCTGGGCCATGTCGAGTTGCAGATTCCCTACTCGCGCCTGGAAGGCATCCTCAAGCCCGAACTGGTGCCAGTGCGCCACTGAAGACGCGGCCCAGGATGAACTGCAACAGCCCTGCCAGCACCAGCGCCGGCAGGGTCGCACCGACATCCGGGTACAGATTGGCCAGCAAGTGGTAAGTCCCAATGCCACCCAGCCAGGCCAGCAGCGCCGGCCAGCGCAACGCCGCGACCACACCCTGGCCACGGCGGCGCAGGATGAAGTGATCCACCAGCACCACGCCAAACAGTGGCGCAAATACCGAACCGATCAGCAGCAGGAAATTCTGGTACTGGGCCAACGGCGCAAAGCAGGCGATCAACGTGCAGATCACGCCAATTGCCAAGGCCAGGTGCTCGACCTTCAAGCGCAACAGCATGCCGCTGGACACCGCCGCCGAGTGAATGTCGGCAAAGGCGTTTTCCGACTCATCCAACAGGATCAGCAACAACGGAATCCCCAGGCCGGCACCGGCCAGCGCCAGCAACAGCGCATTCACTTCACCGCTGGGCGCAAACGCCAGGGTGTAGGCCACGCCCAGGCTCATCAGCCAGAAATTACCGATAAAAAAGCCCACAGCAGTGCCGCCGAACACGCTCTTGGCGCGCTTGCCGAAGCGTGAGTAATCGGCAATCAGCGGCAGCCACGACAGCGGCATGGCGATGGCAATGTCGAAACCCACCGCAAACGGCAGAGAACCGTCACCGGCCTGGGCCCAGAGGGTGGCGAGGTCGGCTTTGGCGAACAGGTTCCAAGTCAGCCACACGCAGGCGGCGAGCAGCAGCCAGATGCCCCACTTACGCAGGATCTGGCGCACAAACGTCAGCGGACCGCTGACCGCCAGCAAGGTCGCCAAGCCACCGAAAAACAGCGTCCACAACAATGGGCTGGCCAGCAGGCTGCCGTCGCTGAACGCCCGCGTGCCCAACAGGCTGGCGGCGTCGCGCATGACGATGATTTCGAACGAGCCCCAGCCGATCAGCTGCAGCAGGTTGAGCAGCGCCGGCAGGCTTGCGCCTTTGGCGCCGAGGCTGAGTTTGAGGGCGGCCATGGCGGACAGGCCGGTATCACTGCCGATCACGCCGACGGCGGCCAGCAGCAACACGCCCACCAGGGTGCCAAGGAAGATCGCCAGCAACGAACCCGACAAGCCCAGGCCCGGCGCAAGCAAGGCGCCGGTTTGCAGGACCATCAGGCCGATGCCGAGGGAGAACCACAGGGAGAACAGGTCGCGGGCGCCGAAGACTCGTTTGTCGCTCGGCACTGCTATATCAGGGGAGTAGGTACTCGGTTGGATGCTCAAGGGTGTTATCTCTGAGGAACATGTGTTGTTTGGGAGATTGCTTTCGCGAGCAAGCCCGCTCCCACATTTTGAACTGTGAATACATTCAAAATGTGGGAGCTGTATCT
>NZ_JANLGL010000032.1:0-42127 GCF_024655625.1 Pseudomonas sp. 18.1.10 | reverse complement strand
ACTGACACACCGTATTCGCGAGCAAGCCCGCTCCCACACAAGCCCGCTCCCACAGTTTTTGTTCGATCCTGACAGAGACTTCTGCACGCCCTGCAACAGTCCTTTGTCATCAACGACATTGATAGCCCCCTAACGAAACCCCCATCCTAGAGGGCTTTCCCGCCGCTTATATCATTCCGAATGATAGTTACCTTTGCTTCATTCGATTCGTGACATAGCACCCCGCCGCGCATGATCCGCCCATCTCAAATACATTGGCGGATGCACCTCATGGAACAGTCACTCAAACATTTGCGCTTCCCCCTGGCGATCCTGGCCGTGGTGGTGATGAGCGCGTGCGGCAAGACCCCGGAACAAGCGGCCGCCATGCCAGCTGCCAAGGTCAGCGTGGCCAAGGTGCTGGAACAGCCGGTCAACGAGTGGGATGAATTCACCGGCCGCCTGGAAGCGCCGGAGACCGTGCAGATCCGTCCGCGAGTGTCGGGCCAGATCGATCAGGTGGCCTTCATCGAAGGTGCCCTGGTGAAGAAAGGCGACCTGCTGTTCCAGATCGACCCGCGTCCGTTCCAGGCTGAAGTGCGCCGCCTCGAAGCCCAGCTGCAACAAACCCGTGCCGCTGCCAGCCGCAGCGACAACGAAGCGCAACGCGGTGAACGCCTGCGCCAGAGCAATGCGATCTCCGCCGAACTGGCCGATTCGCGCACCACCGCCGCCCAGGAAGCCCGCGCCGCGGTCGCCGGCATCCAGGCGCAGTTGGACCTGGCCAAGCTGAACCTGAGTTTCACCCGCGTCACTTCGCCCATCAGCGGCCGCGTCAGCCGTGCGGAAATCACCGCCGGCAACCTGGTGACCGCCGACGTCACCGCGCTGACCAGCGTGGTTTCTACCGACAAGGTTTACGCCTACTTCGACGCCGATGAGCGCGTGTTCCTCAAGTACACCGAACTGGCGCGCCAAGGCCGTCGCGGTGCGACCACTCCGGTGTACCTGGGCCTGTCCAACGAAACCGGCAACCCGCACCAGGGCCAGATGAACTTCGTCGACAACCAGGTCAACCCGGCCACCGGCACCATCCGTGGGCGTGCGGTGTTCGACAACACGGACGGCCGCTACACCCCGGGCCTGTACGCGCGCTTGAAGCTGGTCGGCAGCGGCACCTACTCCGCCGTGTTAATCAACGACGAAGCCGTCGGCACTGACCTGGGCAAAAAATTCGTGCTGGTGATGGAAGGCGACAAGCCGGCGTATCGCTCGGTGGAACTGGGGCCGAAAATCGAAGGTTTGCGCATCGTGCGCAGTGGCCTGAACAAAGATGACACGGTAATCGTCAAGGGCCTGCAACGCGTACGTCCTGGCTCGCCGGTCGCCCCGGAAACCATCCCGATGGCCAGCAAGGAAACCCTCGCCGCCTTGGCCCAACAACGACAAGCGCTTGAAGCCAGCAACCTGGAGCAAGTGGCGCCGGAAAAAACCGCGCCCAAGCTCGCAGCCGTTGCGACTCCACGCGGTTAAGGGATACGACTCAAGATGAATTTTTCCAAGTTCTTCATTTCGCGGCCGATCTTCGCAGCAGTGCTTTCGCTGCTGATCCTGATCGCCGGTGCAATCTCGCTGTTCCAACTGCCGATCAGCGAATACCCGGAAGTGGTGCCGCCGACCGTGGTGGTGCGTGCCAACTTCCCTGGCGCCAACCCCAAGGTCATCGGTGAAACCGTGGCCGCGCCGCTGGAGCAAGCCATTACTGGCGTCGAGAACATGCTGTACATGTCCTCGCAATCCACCGCCGACGGCAAGCTGACCCTGACCATCACCTTCGCCCTGGGCACCGACCTGGACAACGCGCAGGTGCAGGTGCAAAACCGGGTGACGCGGACTCAGCCCAAACTGCCTGAGGAAGTGACACGCATCGGTATCACCGTGGACAAGGCCTCCCCCGACCTGACCATGGTGGTGCACTTGACCTCCCCGGATCAGCGCTACGACATGCTCTACCTGTCCAACTATGCCTTGCTTAATGTGAAGGATGAGCTGGCGCGCCTGGGCGGCGTGGGTGACGTGCAGCTGTTCGGCATGGGCGACTATTCCCTGCGTGTGTGGCTGGACCCGAACAAAACCGCGTCGCGCAATTTGACGGCGACGGATGTGGTCACCGCGATCCGCGAGCAGAACCGCCAAGTGGCGGCCGGTGCCTTGGGTGCGCAACCTGCGCCGAATGCCACCAGCTTCCAGTTGTCGGTGAACACGCAGGGCCGTCTGGTGACGGAAGAAGAGTTCGAGAACATCATCATTCGCTCCGGCGATAACGGTGAGATCACCCGCTTGAAAGACATCGCACGGGTCGAGCTGGGTTCCAGCCAATACGCCCTGCGTTCGTTGCTGAACAACCAGCCGGCGGTGGCGATCCCGATCTTCCAGCGTCCGGGTTCCAACGCGATCGAGATCTCCAACGAAGTGCGCGGCAAGATGGAAGAGCTGAAAAAGAGCTTCCCCCAGGGCATGGACTACAGCATCGTCTATGACCCGACCATCTTCGTGCGTGGCTCCATCGAAGCCGTGGTGCACACACTGTTCGAAGCACTGATCCTGGTGGTTCTGGTAGTAATTTTGTTCCTGCAAACCTGGCGCGCCTCGATCATTCCGTTGGTGGCGGTGCCGGTATCGTTGATCGGTACGTTTGCGGTGATGCACCTGTTTGGCTTCTCGCTCAACGCGCTGTCACTGTTCGGCCTGGTACTGGCGATCGGTATCGTGGTGGACGACGCCATCGTGGTGGTGGAGAACGTCGAACGGAACATCGAGCTGGGCCTGGAACCGTTCCCGGCCACTGAAAAAGCCATGAGCGAAGTGACCGGCCCGATCATTGCCACGGCGTTGGTGCTGTGTGCGGTGTTCATCCCGGCTGCGTTTATCAGCGGCTTGACCGGGCAGTTCTACAAGCAGTTCGCCTTGACCATTGCGATCTCGACGGTGATCTCGGCGTTCAACTCGCTGACCCTGTCGCCGGCCCTGGCTGCGGTGTTGCTCAAGAGCCACAACGCCCCGAAAGACCGTTTCTCCAAGGTGCTCGACAAGCTGCTGGGCGGCTGGTTGTTCAAGCCGTTCAACCGTTTCTTCGAGAAAGCCAGCCACGGTTACGTCGGCACCGTACGCCGAGTGATTCGCGGCAGCGGCATCGCCCTGTTCCTGTACGCCGGCCTGATGGTGCTGACTTGGTTCGGTTTTGCCCACACCCCGACCGGTTTTGTACCGGCCCAGGACAAGCAATACCTGGTGGCCTTCGCCCAACTGCCGGACGCCGCCAGCCTGGACCGCACCGAAGATGTGATCAAGCGCATGTCCGACATCGCCCTCAAGCAACCGGGCGTGGAAGCAGCGGTAGCGTTCCCGGGCCTGTCGATCAACGGCTTCACCAACAGCCCGAACAGCGGCATCGTGTTTGTCACCTTGAAGCCGTTCGATGAGCGTAAAGACCCAAGCATGTCCGCCGGTGCGATTGCCGGTGCGCTGAACGGCAAGTACAGCGATATCCAGGAAGCCTACATGGCGATCTTCCCACCGCCGCCGGTACAGGGCCTGGGTACGATTGGCGGGTTCCGCCTGCAGATCGAAGACCGTGGCAACCTGGGTTACGACGAGTTGTACAAAGAAGTGCAGAACGTCATCACCAAGAGCCACAACGTGCCGGAACTGTTCGGCCTGTTCACCAGCTACACGGTCAACGTGCCCCAGGTCGATGCTGCCATCGACCGCGAAAAGGCGAAGACCCACGGCGTGGCGATCAGCGACATCTTCGACACCCTGCAGATCTACCTGGGTTCGTTGTATGCCAACGACTTCAACCGCTTTGGCCGTACCTACCAGGTCAACGTGCAGGCTGAGCAGCAGTTCCGCCTCGACGAAGACCAGATCGGCCAGCTGAAAGTACGTAACAACAAAGGCGAGATGATCCCGCTGGCGACCTTTATCAAGGTCAGCGACACCTCGGGCCCGGACCGCGTGATGCACTACAACGGCTTTATCACCGCCGAGATCAACGGCAACGCCGCACCGGGCTACAGCTCGGGCCAGGCGGAAGCGGCGATCGAGAAACTGTTGAAAGAGGAACTGCCCAACGGCATGACCTACGAGTGGACCGACCTGACGTATCAGCAAATCCTCTCGGGCAACACGGCATTGTTCGTGTTCCCGCTGTGTGTGCTGCTGGCGTTCCTGGTACTGGCGGCCCAATACGAAAGCTGGAGCCTGCCACTGGCGGTGATCCTGATCGTACCGATGACCCTGTTGTCGGCCATCACCGGGGTGATTATCTCCGGCGGCGACAACAACATCTTCACCCAGATCGGCCTGATCGTACTGGTGGGCCTGGCGTGCAAGAACGCGATTCTGATCGTCGAGTTTGCCAAGGATAAACAGGCGGAGGGTCTTGACCCGCTGGCTGCGGTGCTGGAGGCGTGCCGCCTGCGTCTGCGGCCGATCCTGATGACCTCGTTCGCGTTCATCATGGGTGTGGTGCCACTGGTGTTGTCCAGCGGTGCCGGTGCCGAGATGCGTCATGCCATGGGCGTGGCGGTGTTCTCCGGGATGATCGGCGTGACATTCTTCGGTCTGTTGCTGACGCCAGTGTTCTACGTACTGATCCGTCGCTATGTGGAGCGCCAGGAAGCGCGCAAAGCGGCCAAGGCCTTGAAGCTGGAGACACAGCAATGAGCGTGAAAGTATTTTTGCCGAGCTTGCTGGTACTGGCGCTGAGCGCCTGTGCCGTGGGCCCGGACTACAAAACCGAGAACCTGGAGGCGGCCAACATCACGGCCGCCGCCGACACCAAGAGCTATGACCACGCCCAGTACGAAGGCATCTGGTGGCAGCAGTTCGAGGACCCGACCCTCAACCAACTGGTGACCCAGTCGTTGAGCGGTAACCGTGATCTGCGTGTGGCGTTTGCCCGCCTGCGCGCCGCCCGGGCGATCCGTGATGATGCGGCCAACGACATCATGCCGGTGGTCACCTCCCGCGCCAGCAGTGATGTGGGCAAGGGCCAGATTCCCGGCCAGACCACCAGGCGCGTCACCAGCGAGCGCTATGACCTGGGCCTGGACATGGCCTGGGAAGTGGATTTGTTCGGGCGCATCCGCCGCAACCTGGAGGCCAGCGACGCTGACCAACAGGTGGCGGAAGCCGACCTGTACCAACTGCAAGTCACCATGATTGCCGAGTTGGTGGATGCCTACGGTCAACTGCGCGGCGCCCAACTGCGTGAACGCATCGCCCTGGACAACCTGAAGAACCAGCAGGAATCGCGCACCATCACCGTCAGCCTGCGCGATGCCGGGGTTGGCGACCAGTTGGACGTGGAACGGGCCGACGCCCGCCTGGCGGCGGTCGAAGCCAGCGTGCCGCAACTGCAAGCCGAGCAAGTGCGCGAGCGCAACCGCATCGCCACCCTCCTCGGCCAGCGCCCGGACAAGCTGAGCGTAGACCTGAGCCCCAAAGACCTGCCGGCGATTGCCAAGGCGCTGCCGATTGGCGACCCGGGGCAACTGCTACAACGCCGTCCGGACATCCTCAGCGCCGAACGCAAACTGGCCGCCGCCACCGCGCGCATCGGCGTGGCCAAGGCCGACCTGTTCCCACGGGTCAGCCTCAGCGGCTTCCTCGGCTTCACCGCCGGGCGCGGTTCGCAGATCGGCTCGGCCGCGGCGAATGCCTGGTCCCTGGGCCCGAGCATCACCTGGGCTGCTTTTGACCTGGGCAGCGTGCGCGCGCGTTTGCGCGGTGCGAATGCCGAAGCCGACGGCGCGTTGGCGACCTATGAGCAGCAGGTGCTGCTGGCGTTGGAAGAGTCCGAGAATGCGTTCAGTGACTATGGCAAGCGGCAGCAGCGACTGGTGTCGTTGATCCGTCAGAGTGAATCCAGCCGTGCGGCGGCGGACCTGGCGGCGATTCGTTACCGCGAAGGTACGGTGGACTTCCTCGTGCTGCTGGACGCGCAACGTGAGCGCTTGGCGGCGGAAGACTCCCAGGCCCAGGCCGAAGTGGATTTGTATCGCGGGATTGTGGCGATCTACAAGGCACTGGGGGGTGGCTGGCAGCCGGATACGGTGGTGGCCAGCGCGAAGTGATTTGATTTAAAGAGCTCCTTTGGTTGGTCGCATCCAGCCAATTTTTAGCCCCGTGGTCCATTTGGTCGCGGGGCTTTTTTTTGAGGTTTTTTTGTGGGAGGGGTCTTAAAACATTGAGGGTAATAACTGTAGGGCGACTAGAAATTTCTTGTAGGTTTTTTCGTAATCCAGCCTGCCGTGGTATTCACTGGCAGTGACTTACTTTAATTGAGCCTGAAAATGCATAACTGACTGTCGTTCACCTTGACTCAAGAAAACAGTGAGACTGACGAAACGCCGATGTAACTTCCAACTATTGAAGGGCACCATCATGGCGATTTTGTTGACTGCTGAACAAATGCGGCACACCAAGGCTTCCAATCCTTTCCAGATCAAGAACCCCGGACAGGTGACGAATCAATTCGCAATAACCGAGGCACCCAAGGCCGCGGAGACACTAAAGCTTACCGACACTAAACAAATCGTTGAGCTGAAGGCATTTTTGAAAAAATATGACATGACGTCAATCAGCACTGACGAACTGAAAGTCGTTGGCAGCCTGCTTTACAAAAACGAAATGATTAGCCGCCGGTCCTTCGGCATGTTTATTTCTGGAGATGGTGCGTCCGACGCTAACGGAAAGCAAACGGACACGCATGTGAAATTCAATGCTATCGCCCTCTTCAACGAAAAGCTTGAAGATACTATTGCGCATTTCAACAGCGATCCGGCAATCCCGAGGCGGGAAGGAGCTACGGACTATTTGCAGGGAATGGTAGATGCAAACCATGCAATAAACGCACTTGCATTCTTCATCAATTCGAACAGTAGTAATTTGTCTATCGACGAGCGAGCCTGAACTGGAGGGGCTCGGCAGGAAGCAGTGCGCTAGGCTTAGCCTAGCGCACTGACCTTTCGGCAGCCTACCGACCGTACCTGGCGGTACCGGAGTAAGCTTTTGGAAGTTCTTCGTCATTGTTCACTTGAACTCGATAAGTTCCGAGTGGCCCATTGTACGTAGCATTGCTACCTATACCGAACGTCTCTCGTTTCCACGAACCGCCTACCTGGCGCTCAATGTAAACCTCTGGACCTCTACCCACACCCAGCGCAGAAACCCGTACATCGATATTTGCATTTGAGCATCCGTTGACAGACGTTATCGTAAACGGACCATGGGCTGTATCGGCTTGCTTCCCCGCCACAATCCCACTAAAGCTATCCGTTATATACAAGCACGCCGCAGACACCTGCAACGACACAACCATCAGCACAGCAAACGGCAACGCAATAAGACTTTTCATGACCACACCTCAAAATCAAAAATTAATTTTCAAATATGCACAGAAAGCCAATCTATTGGTTTATTTATCCATAGAACTTCCTCACAGTTAAACAGCAAGTCCAGCTTCCTACACGGCAACCTAAAGTCACTGCGACTGGCAGAAGGAAACACACGATTTACTGTGCACGAATTCAGGCCGTGAATATGCCAGTCGCTTCCTAAAATCATTAAGGAGCGCTCTGTCATATCAATTCGATGGAATGAGTCAGCGATATCCTAATCCCGCTCAGGACCAACTAACTCCGGGCATTTTCATTCAAAATCAAACTCCGGTAATGCCCCGGATTCGACCCCGCCCATTTACGAAACGCCTTATAAAACGAACTTGCATCCGCAAACCCCAACCGCGTGGCAATCTCGGCAAAGCTGATCTGCGGTTCGGCCAGCCAGACAATCGCCAACTCTTTACGCACGCTGTCCTTGAGGCCCTGATACGTCTGCCCCTCTTCCGCCAAGCGTCGGCGCAGGGTTGAGGCGGAGATGCACAGGCTGGCGGCCAGGCCGTCGGTTTCCGGCCAGGTGTCGGGGGGCAGGTGGCGCAGGTCGTGCTTGATGCGGGTGGCGAGGCTGTCGGGGTCGCGGTATTTGACGAGGATGTTGGCGGGGGCATGGGCGAGAAAGCGTTTGAGCTCTTCGGCGCTGCGCTTGATCGGCAGGTCGAGGCAGTCGGCGGAAAAGATCATGCGGGTGCGTGGCCGATCAAACCGTAGGTTGTCGGAAAACATCACCTGGTAGTCGTCGCAAAAGTCCGGCTGCGGGCAGCGCAGTTCAATCGCCAGGATCGGAATGCGCCGCCCCGCCAGCCAGCAGGCCACGCCATGCACGATCATCCAATAGGTGAAATAGGTGAACGCGCGTTTGGGCGCGGGTTCCGCCAGCACGATCTCTGCCAGGCTCTGTTGGCGCACCAGTTGCGCGGGCATTTGCTCCAGCATCAAGGACAGAAACCCCAACGCGGTTTCCAGGGCCGTGGCGAGCGTCGGTTGCGCCATCGAGGCGTGACAGAGGAACGCCAGGCTACCGGATTTGAGCCGGCGCGGGTCCATGCCGAAAAACTCGTCATCCCGACGCCGCGCCAGCAGGCGCCACAACCGCGCGTAGGCCGTCGCCGGTACGCGGGCGCCGGGCTGCTCCAGCAACGCCGGGGCAATCCCGACCTTGCTCAGCGCTTCAACCGTGGCCGCCCCCGGCGCACAGCTCTGCAACAAGGCTTCGCGCACGAGATGAATGGAGATGGAGTCTTTTTCCGACATGGGCAGTTGGGCGTTCCGGCGGCACACAAGATGGCGTGCATCATAAGGGCGGTTGCCCTTCGCCACCACCGTTCAGCCACTGTTCAGCAAACGTCAAGAATTGTTGTTTAGCAATGAGTATCATTATGTTACAACTTAGCTTCCTATCTAGTTCTGATGCGGTGCCGAATGCTTGTCCCTTTTCTCATCATGTTGCGCGAAGGCATTGAAGCCGCACTGATCGTTGGCATCATCGCCAGCTACCTGCAACAGACCGGCCGTGGCCAGTGGATGCCGGCGGTGTGGATCGGCGTATTCCTCGCCGCCGCGCTGGCGTTGCTGGTCGGTGGTGGCCTGGAACTGATCAGCGCCGAATTCCCGCAAAAGCAGCAGGAATTGTTCGAAGGTGTTGTCGGACTGGTCGCCGTCGCCATCCTCAGTTCCATGGTGTTCTGGATGCGCAAGGTGGCGCGCTCCATCAAGCATTCCCTGCATGAGTCCCTCGACCACGCCCTGGCCGGTTCCAAGCATCAGGTGACGGCGCTGATCCTCATGGTGTTTTTTGCCGTGGCCCGTGAAGGGCTGGAAACCGTGTTCTTCCTGCTGGCGGTGTTCCAGCAAAGTGAAGGCCCGGGCGCGCCGATTGGCGCCCTGCTCGGCTTGATCCTGGCGATCATCGTCGGCTTCCTGATCTACAGCGGCAGCATGCGCCTGAACCTCGGCGCGTTTTTCCGCTGGACCGGCCTGTTTATCCTGGTGGTGGCCGCCGGCATCCTCGCCAATTCGGTGCAGGCCCTGCACGAAGCCGGCGTGTGGAACCACCTGCAAACCGTGTTGTTCGATTTCAGCGCTGCGTTGCCGATGGACAGCCCCTTGGGCTCGGTACTCGCCGGGATGTTTGGTTACCAGGAAGCACCCACCGTCAGCACCCTCGGCGCCTATTTGATCTATCTGGTGGTGGCGCTGGTGATGTTCTTCCTACCCTCGCCCGTCGCCCAACCTTCCTCCGTTTCCAGCCAGTAAGGACCGCCCCTTGTCCAACCCAACTCCCCAACCGGCCCTGCCGCCCCGCGCCCTGCGCTGGGCCGTGGCGGGCTCGGTGGTCGTGATGATCGCCGCAGGTGGCCTGTTCTACTATGCGTCGCAACTGGCCGCGAGCAAGCGCCAGGCCAACCACAATGAAATCGCCGTGACCATTCACGGCCACGCCTGCGAGCCGAATGCGCTGACCGTACCGGCCGGCCGTGCGAGCTTTCGCATCATCAACCGCTCCGACCGTGCGGTGGAATGGGAAATCCTCGACGGCGTGCTGGTGGTCGAAGAACGGGAAAACATCGCCCCCGGCCTGAGCCAGGTCATCAACGCCAACCTGCTGCCCGGCGACTATGCAATCACCTGCGGCTTGCTCAGCAACCCACGCGGCACCTTGCATGTGACGCCGACGGCGGAGTCCGACGCCCAGGCCAAGGCCAAGCCGTCGATGGTGGCGTTTATCGGCCCGCTGTCGGAGTTCCGCGTGTACCTGAGCAGCCAGGGTAGCGCGCTGGTCAAGGCGGTGACCGCCTTGCAACAGGCCATCGACGCCGATGACCTGGCCCAGGCGCAAGCGCTGTACATCCCGGCCCGTGAGGCCTACCAGCGCCTCGCCCCGGCGTCCCAGCGCCTGGCCGAACTGGACAACGGGATCAACGCCCGCGCCGACTACTTCGAGAAACGCGAGCAGGACCCGGCTTTCATCGGCTTCCACCGCCTCGAATACAGCCTGTTCCAGCAGCGCAGCCTCGATGGCCTGGCGCCGATTGCCCAGCGTTTGCTGGCCGACGTCAGCACACTCAAGCAACAACTGCTGGCTCAATCGCTACCGCCGGAACAGTTGGTCGGTATCGTAGTGCGCAACCTCAACAGCCTGGCGGATAGTCGCGCCCTCAGTGGTGAAGAAGAGCGCTACAGCCACACCGACCTGTATGGTTTCGCCGCCAACCTGGAGGCCGCGCACAAGGTGGTCGATCTGATGCGCCCGCTGCTGGGCAAATCCGCCGCCGAGCTGTTGCCGAAAATCGACAGCGCCTTCGCCGCCTTCGACGCTGAACTCGCCGGTTTCAAGACCAGCAACGGTTATACCACCTACGACAGCGTGACCGCCGATCAGCGCCAGCAGATCGCCGACAAGGCCAAGGCTCTGGCCGCCGCACTCGATGGAATCGATCCCGCCCTTGGCCTTTCCGGCCTGCAGTGAAGACGACCGCACACATGAGTGATTCCGCACACACCAACCTCCAGCGCCGCCGTGTCCTGCTGGGCATGGCCGCCACCGGCGTCGCGCTAGCGGGCAGCAGCCTGAGCTGCCCGGCCATGGCCGCCGCCGAGCAAGTCACCAGCGCACCGCGCAGCGACAAGACCCAAGACCACCATGATTTCTTCGGCAGACACCAAAGCGGCATCGTCACCCCGCGCCCGGCCTGCGGCATGCTGGTGGCGTTCGACGTGCTGGCCAGCGACCGCGAAGACCTGGAGCGGCTGTTTCGCACGTTGAACGAGCGCATCAGCTTCCTGATGACCGGCGGCACCGTGGCGCAAGTCGATCCGAAGCTGCCGCCCACCGATTCGGGGATTCTCGGCCCGGTGGTCACGCCGGACAACCTGACCATCACCGTGTCCGTCGGCGAGTCGCTGTTCGATGAGCGCTTCGGCCTGGAACACGCCAAGCCCAAGCGCCTGAGCCGCATGGTGGGTTTTCCCAATGACGCGCTGGAACCGGCGCAGTGCCACGGCGACGTGAGCCTGCAATTTTGCTCCAACACCCCCGACACCAATATCCACGCCCTGCGCGACATCGTGAAAAACCTGCCCGACCTGCTGTTGGTGCGTTGGAAACAGGAAGGCAGCGTGCCGCCCCAGGCGCCGAGCAAACCCGGGGAACCGGCGCAGAGTGCGCGTAACTTCCTTGGTTTCCGTGACGGTTCGGCCAACCCCAATTCCAACGACAACAAGGCCATGGACCAGATCGTCTGGGTCCAGCCGTCCAGCGACGAACCGGCCTGGGCCGCCCATGGCAGCTACCAGGCGGTGCGCATCATCCGCAACTTCGTCGAACGCTGGGACCGCACCCCGCTGCAGGAGCAGGAAAGCATCATCGGCCGCGTCAAGACCACGGGTGCACCCATGGATGGCCAGCGGGAAAGCCAGGTCCCCGACTACAGCAAGGACCCCGAAGGCAAGCTGACCAAGCTCGATGCCCACATCCGCCTGGCCAACCCGCGTACTCCGCACACCCAGGGCAACCTGATCTTGCGCCGGCCGTTCAACTACTCCAACGGCGTCAATAAAAACGGTCAGCTGGACATGGGGCTGCTGTTCATCTGCTACCAGGCTGACCTGGAGAAAGGCTTTATCAGCGTGCAGACCCGGCTTAATGGCGAGCCCCTGGAGGAATACCTCAAGCCGGTCGGCGGCGGGTATTTCTTCACCTTGCCGGGGGTCACGGGGCCTAAGGATTTCATTGGGCGCACCCTGCTTGCCGCCACGCACCCGCACACCACTGCCAACACCTGAAAACCAACCCCACAGCGGAAACCGTCCCATGAAGAAGTCGACTCTCGCGTTGTCGTTGCTACTGACCCTTTCGCCACTGGCCGCGTTCGCCGCCACGGCGCCGCTGGACCTGGTAGGCCCGGTGTCGGACTACAAGATCTACGTCACCGAAGAAATCGCCGAGCTGGTCACCCAGACCCAGGCGTTTACCGCTGCGATCAATCAGGGCGACCTGGCCACGGCGAAGAAACTCTACGCGCCGACCCGCGTGCACTATGAATCCATCGAGCCGATCGCCGAGCTGTTCAGCGACCTCGATGCCTCCATCGATTCGCGGGTGGATGACCATGAAAAAGGCGTGACCGCCGAAGACTTCACCGGCTTCCACCGCATCGAATATGCGCTGTTCTCGCAGAACACCACCAAGGGGTTGGAGGCGCTGACCGCCAAGCTCAACACCGACGTCAACGACCTGAAAACCCGTGTGGATGGCCTGACCTTCCCGCCCGAAAAAGTCGTCGGCGGCGCCGCCGCGTTGCTGGAGGAAGTCGCCGCCACCAAGATCTCCGGCGAAGAAGACCGCTACAGCCACACCGACCTGTATGACTTCCAGGGCAACATCGACGGCGCGAAGAAAATCGTCGATCTGTTCCGGGGCCAGATCGAGAAACAAGACAAGGCCTTCCTGGCCAAGGTCGACAAGAACTTCGCCACCGTGGACAAGGTCCTGGCCAAGTACAAGACCAAGGACGGCGGCTTCGAGACCTACGACAAGGTCAAGGAAAACGACCGCAAGGCCCTGGTGGGGCCGGTCAATACCTTGGCTGAAGACCTGTCAACCCTGCGTGGCAAGCTGGGCTTGAACTGATAGCACCTACCGGGCTCTCGTGCACCTCGTCAGGGCGCACGAGCGCCACAGGTTTCAACCCGGCTGGGGGGTGAACTGCACAAGCGGCGCACCTGTGGGCCGCAGGGTGGTCGAGTCGATCGCATACCACTGACCGTTTTTCTGAATCGCATACATCTCACGGTTTTGACTGGTGCCAAAGCGACTCCCCGGCCATTGCCCTGCTGAGGGGGCGATATCCGTAAAGGGGGTGTCTTTTGCCCCAGTGATCCACCGGATTTTCTCCATGATCGTATTGGTCATATAGATTCCTGGGCCAACACGGGCCGCTTCGCCCATCAGGATTTTCCGGGTTGCGGCCAGCGACTTTGGCCCGGCTTTCAGCACATCAACCGCACCGGCCAACGGGTTGAATACACTCATGAAGAACGAGCCCGCCCCCTTCAGGCCGGACATGCTGAATGCCTTGCGACTGAATGGGATCAACATCTTCATACCGCTAAAAAACTGCCTCGCCCCGGTCAGTCCGCCGGTGGCAACGAATGAAGCAAAGTCGATCAGTAACCCCGTCAAACCCTCTGCCACCTTGCCCTGCGCAAAGTCAAACACAGCCCCGACGAAAGGGATAAGGCGCAACATCAGACGAGCATTTTCCGAAGAAAACACTTTGCCTGATGCAAACGGATAGGTACGGCGGCTGTGCAGCTTTGTCGGCTGGTTGGCGTGCTCAAGTAACGCGTCGCGCTTCCCGTCAAAGCTGTGTGCCAGAAACGTTTCCACCATCCGTGCTGTTTTGTTCGAGCTAAAGGTATTGGGTACGCGCCGCGAGGCTATTTCTGTCGTTGCCGGAAATTCCGTTGCCATCTTTTCAATAATCACCGTCGATTTTGCACCGGGCTTGGGTGGAGAACCCGTGCTGTACGCATCAAAGTCAAACGGCTGTTCAGTGCCCCTTTGGAAAGACGTCTGCACATAGGCAAAGGGCCCATGGGGTTTGCGGCCCGCCTTGGTTTCGCCACCGAGCGGCAGGCGGTCAGGTAAATCGGTGCGCTTGACCATCTGCATCGAACCGGGAAACACCTCGTAGTAACCAAACCAGGGTGTTACAAGCCCGGTTTCGTAACGTAGCAATAGGCCGTGAGTGCCCCTGTTACTCGCCACTTTGGAATCCGGGCCCTGGTCGTCCTCCAGGGCTTCCCCGGTTTCCTTGCGTACGCTGAAGAACTCGATTTTCCCCAACTCCAACGCCCTGCGGTCTTCCAGCGGCAACTGCGCAAGCATCAGTTTCAGCGCCGTGGCTTGAGCTGCGCGGGTATCGGCAATGTATTGATCGACCGCCGGCTCCACCAACGGTTTTATCTTCGGCAGTTGCTTGATGCGTTCCAAAAAAGTGGCCTGGGAGATTTTCGGGTGGTTGAACTTGTATTTCTTTTCTCCACTGACCAGGTAGTTCACTAACCGGTCCAACAAAAGTAGAGGATCATCGTCGACTTGATTGGTCAGGATGACATCGGTCAACAGCGGTTGGCGGGTTTCCATGTGCGCGTGCTGCCGGGAGTCATATTTGACATCGGTGTCCAACTCAAGCTTGAACGTACGAAGTTCTTCCTCGGTCATTTCCGGGAATAACCGGACCAGCTCCTTGATCAGAACAGTGGTCTGGGTCGGCGGTTCGCTGGTCAAGGTGTTGAACGCGTCGCGGGTTTGGTCTTCCCGTTCGGTAAATGCTTGCGCAGCGGCTTTGTAGTCCCCAGGGGAGTACTGTCCGTCCGCAGTCGCTGGGAAAATACCGGCCATTACCCCCCAGTCCAGCAAAGGTTTGGTAGCCAGGCTCTTTTGCAGGTATTCCTGATTCGGCCCGCTGGCGTCTAGCCGGGAAAGCGCCATGACTTGCGTAAAATTCATCAAACGCGAACTGCCCGGACCACTCAGGGTATCGGCGATTGCACAGCCCTGACGCAGCTCCAGCCAACCGGTCGAGCCAACCTTGACGTTTTGCGGGTCTTGGTTGAACACCTGCCTGGCGTCTTCAGGCACGCGGGTGTCAGCCTTGACCAGCATCTCTGGAGCCGACTGGGCAAGGAACAGGTGAGCCACCAGTGGCGTCAACCCGGCGTCCACGCCTTTGCTTTCAAGATGCTTTTCGACGTCATCGCGCACCTCTTTGAGTGAGCGCCCCAAATTGCCGGGCTGATACAACGAATACCCCGCCACCTGCCCCGGAACACCCGGCATGGTGGCGTCAACACTCAACTTGAGCGCAGTGGCCAGCAGTTGGTGACGTTCGGCCCGGGAGAGCGCTTGCCCCTCGGCCACACTGTAGAGTTTGAGGGCCTTGGCAATCTCATCGGCCTTGGCGATGGCCTTGGACGAATCAAAAAAATCCGCCAGTTGCCGGTCCGGATCGTGAAAAGACTGACCAAACGATGGCCTGCCGGAGAAGCCCTTGAGCAACGACATGACGCCCGCCGATGCCGCTTTCATTGTTTCAAGTGAGCTGGAAGACAGCGATCCCTCGGTTTGCACGTAAGGGGTCATCCCCGCGTAGTCGCCAGCCAGCGGGGGTGAAGGCAATTTTGTATTAAGCCACTGCAGCGCTGCACGCATCTGCCCGACGGTTTTCGGTACGTCGGGCGCATAGTAGGCCAGAGTCTGGCGCATGTCGTACCGACGGGTGGAATACAGGGCGTTGCCGGTTTTCTCACTCTGCTGCACCAACCGGTCGAAGTCTTCATTAAACTTGCGCGCGGTGGCTTGTTCGTCTGCACTGCCGTGCCCAGACATTAGCTCGACTTCCGCGTCAAAGGAATCTTGAAGGGAGATCCACTGCCCGTTCGCTCTGAGCATTTGCAGGTCACCTTCCGTTATCCTGAATTCGCTGCCCAGCCCTGCGACACCAGCCCTCTCGAGGAACGCCTTGAAGGCGGCTGATGCGAGAAACTCAACGAATTGTTCGCGTGGTGACGTACTCGCCTGGTCCAGGGAGGAGCCCGGCTCAACCAATATCGCCTGCTCATTCAGCGTCAGCTCATCACCCCCCTGCTTGTTCTTGATCAGGGGTTGCAACTGCGCCCCCAGGCGTTCACGGACAGCGCTGTCGCTGCTGTGCTGCTGCAGTTGCTTGAACTGTTTCTCCCACTGAGCACGCTGTGCCTGTGAAATCTCGGGCCAGCCCTCTTGCTGGAGTTGTTTACCCAACCGCGGCGCAGCCTTTTCATTCAGAGGCGGTTTCACCCCGTAAAAGTCCAGTACCACATCCCGTGGAACAGGCCCCTGAGTCGGCCCGGGTGCCACCGGAATCCCTAGATCATTTGGCGAGAGCACTTTGTGCAGGGCATTGACCTTTGCGCTGACCTCCCACCAACCAGAGCCATCGGTGGTGGTGAACCGCTGGAAGGACTGTTTGCCATTGACGACCACGACGCCAACCACCGAGTCGCTGAACACACGCACAGTCGACAATTTGAGCCCCTTGGACTTGAACCAGGCCTGGATGGGCGGCTCCTTGATCGCTTGGTCGTACAGCTCGAGAAATGACGAGATGGATGCGTTTGGGGGGATGAGTTCTTCTTTTGCGTGGCCCGTATTCAACCAATGAACCATGTTTTCCTGCAACGTAACGTCCGCTGATTGCGCGACATCGCTGGCAGGGAAAAGACGGCTGGCCGTGACACTCCCGGAAGTCGGCTCGATGCCTGGAGTGGTAGCGTCACGTTTGGATCGGCTTGTTTTCGTCTGTGGTCGCCCCTCGTGCTGCAAGGCTGCGGTATTGGGTGGCAGCCCAGACAGACGATCGGCAGTCGCCGTCTCAGGACGGCTTTGCGCAGACGGTGCGGGAGGCTGCGGGGCGCGGAACAACCTGTTGAAAGCGGTATCCGCACTATTGACATGGATTGACGACATTTCTATTGCTCTCTAACCAGTGAAGTGGCGAGAGTTCTTGTCCTTAAGAACTGTCAATAGAAAACGTACAAGACAAGCCGAATGCAAAGGGTAAGCAAATTCTCAATTGGTTGACGGCTATGGCTGAGCCTCGGCCTAAAGAATCCGGTACAGCAACCGCTCAATGCGCACGCGGCTGACACGCCGTAAAAACTTGCCGACCGCCGCCGGGTAGTCCACCAGGGTTTGCAACTGCTGGTAACGTTCGATGCGCGTGGCGTGCTGGAATATCTGCGCCAGTTCGGTGCGTCGCGGCTCCAGCCACTGGCCCTGGGGATCGTCGATCAGCAAGGCGTTTTCCAGGTCCAGGCGGAACGCCCGTGGGTTGAGGTTGTTGCCCGTCAGCAACGTATAGCGCTGGTCGACCCACATGCCCTTGAGGTGATAGGTGTTATCCCCGTCGCGCCACAGGTGCAGGTTCAACTGGCCACTGTCGAGCATCGGCTGATGGCGCTTGGCAAAGCGGCGCAGGCTGATCTCATACAGGTAGGGCAATGCCGCGATCACCTTGAACGGCTCGCTGGGCGGGATGTAGAAGTCGTTGGCCGTCTTGTCGCCGACGATGATGTCGATTTTCACCCCACGGGCCAGGGCACGGTTGATCTCGCGGGTCACCGGCAGCGGCAGGTTGAAATACGGGGTGCAGATGGTCAGTTGCTGCTGGGCACTGGCGATCAACTCCAGGATCACCCGGCTCAACGGGTTGTTCTTGCCCACACCCAGCAGCGGGCTGACCGACAGGTGACCGTTGGGCAACTGCCCCGCCGTGGTGTCATAGGCCGCGTGCTTGAGGCGGCTGCGCAAGTCGCCGATGTCGTTGCGCAGGCTGCGGGTGGTGGGCGGGTTGGGCAGGTCGAGGCGATGCACGGCCTTGGACGCCACCAGGCCATGCTCAATCAGATGCTGCATCGAATCGGCCAGCGGCCGGTTGTGGATCAGGTGGTAACGGTCGAAGCGGTACTTGTCGAACTTGTGCAGGTACACATTGTTCAGGCTGGCGCCGCTGTACAAGACGGTGTCGTCGATCACAAAGCCCTTGAGGTGCAGCACGCCGAACAGCTCGCGGGTCTGCACCGGCACGCCGTAAACCGGCACTTCACTGGCGTGGCGCTGGGTCATGGCCTGGTACCAGGCGCTGTTCCCGGGTTGTTTGCCCGCGCCGATCAGCCCGCGTTGGGCGCGCAGCCAGTCAACCACCACGACGATGTCCAGCTCCGGTCGCGCAGCCTTGGCGGCGTGCAGGGCGTCGTAGATTTCCTGCCCGGCTTCGTCGTGCTGCAAGTACAGCGCAACGATGTAGATGCGCCGCGTCGCCTGGGGGATCAGGCGCAGCAGGCAACGGCGATACGCATCGGCGCCGGACAGCACGTCGATCGCGTCGGGAGTGAGGGGGAAACCGCGCAGTTTAGGCAACAGGGAGCGTTTGAAGAACGACGGCATAGGGCTCGCAATGGGTCGAATCCGAAGAGGCACCGAGCTTACACCATGGGGGTGCTCAGGTCTTGCGGCGGCGCATGGAAAAAATCTGATTGACCAAGAAGAACGATCGTTCTACTGTTCGCAACATGAACGACATAACCCGCGACATCATCCTCGACGTCACCGAAAAGTTGATCTATCGCCATGGCATCGCCGCCACGGGCATGGACTTCCTGGTGAAAACCGCCGGCGTTTCGAGAAAAAGCATCTACCGCTACTTCGCCAACAAGGACGAACTGGTGATTGCCGCACTGCAACGCCGCGACGAACGCTGGCTGCTATGGCTACGCACGGAAGTGGAGCGCCGCGAAGACAGCGGCGAGCGTTTGCTGGCGCTGTTCGACGCCCTCAAGGCGTGGTTCGGTTCGGCCGACTTCCGCGGTTGCGCCTTTATCAACACCAGCGGTGAAACCGGCGACCCACAAGACCCGGTGCGCCTGTTGGCCAAGGCCCATAAACAGAAACTGTTCGAGTACGCACTTGAACTGTGTCAAGCACATGGCACCCCCGACCCGCAACAGCAGGCCGCGCAACTGCTGATCCTGATCGATGGCGCCATTACCGTTGCCCTGGTAATGGGTGATTCAACCGCGGCCGATAATGCGCAATGCATGGCGCGAACGTTATTGGCGCTTTGAACCCGCAGGCCAGGCAACTTTCCGATAACCCCTTATTGTTTTAAGGAGCATGCCAATGTCATCAGACATCGAAGTACGCCCACCTTTGCCGCCCTTTACCCGCGCATCGGCCATCGAGAAAGTGCGCCTGGCCGAAGACGGCTGGAACTCCCGCGACCCACAACGGGTGTCCCTGGCGTACACGCTGGACACTCGCTGGCGCAACCGCGCCGAATTTGCCCACGGCCGCGAGCAAGCCAAGGGCTTTCTTACACGCAAATGGGCCAAGGAACTGGACTACCGACTCATCAAGGAGCTGTGGGCCTTCACCGACAACCGCATCGCCGTGCGTTATGCCTACGAGTGGCATGACGACTCGGGCAACTGGTTCCGCTCCTACGGCAACGAGAACTGGGAGTTCGATGAAAACGGCCTGATGGCCAATCGGTTTGCTTGCATCAACGACCTGCCGATCCAGGCCAGCGAGCGCAAGTTCCACTGGCCGCTGGGGCGGCGCCCGGATGACCATCCGGGGCTGTCGGACTTGGGGCTTTAGCCTGTAGCCGCAAGCTTGAAGCTTCAAGCTTGCGGCTGCCCGCTCAGTCCTGATTCAGGCCCACGCGGTACAACACGCCATCATCCTCATCCGTCAGCACATACAAGTAGCCATCCGGCCCCTGCCGCACATCGCGAATGCGCGCTTTCAAACCGCCCAACAGCCGTTCCTCGTGGACGACCTTGTCGCCATCGAACTGCAGGCGGATCAGCTCCTGGCTGGCGAGTGCGCCGATAAACACGTTGTGCTGCCAGGGCTTGAAGCGGTCAGCGTCATAAAACGCCATGCCACTGATGCCGGGGGACTGCTCCCAGACATGGTGGGGCTGCACCGTGCCCTCTGCCGTCTTGCCTTTGGCTTCCGGGATTGGCGTCAGCGAATAGTTGATGCCGTGGGTTGCCAACGGCCAACCGTAGTTCTTGCCGCGCTCGATGATGTTGATCTCATCGCCGCCACGGGGCCCGTGTTCGTTTTCCCAGATCGTGCCGCTCCACGGGTTCAGTGCCAGGCCTTGCGGGTTGCGCTGGCCATAGGACCAGATCTCCGGGCGCACACCTGCCTGGCCCACGAACGGGTTGTCATCCGGCACGCGGCCATCCGGGTAGATGCGTACGACCTTGCCTTGCAATTTGTCCAGGTCCTGGGCGGTCGGGCGATCGTTGTTTTCGCCCAGGGTCACGAACAGGTAGCCGTCGCGGTCAAACGCGAGGCGTGAACCAAAGTGGTTACCGGTGGACAGCTTGGGCTCCTGGCGCAGGATCACCTTGAAATCCTGCAAACCGCTGAGGTCATCGGCCAAGCGCCCACGCCCGACAGCCGTGCCGGCGGTACCGCCCTTGCCACCGCCTTCGGCGTACGACAGGTACACCATGCGGTCCTGCTTGAAGTCCGGCGACAGCACCACATCAAGCAAGCCGCCCTGCCCTTTGGCCCACACTTGCGGCACCCCGCTGAGTGGCGCCGACAGTTTGCCGTCCGGGCTGACGAAGCGCAGATGGCCTGGGCGCTCAGTCACCAGGAAGCCTTGCCTGTCTGGCAGAAACGCCACCGCCCATGGATGGTCGAGGCCCTGGGCGATCGGCGTGACCGTGAGGCTGCCTTGCTCGCTGGGGAACTGTTGGGGGCCAGCGGCATAAACCGCCGACAGTGGAACCATGGCGGTCGCGCAAAGGGCGGCCAGAAGGGTTTTACGTAGGTGCATTGGGCGAGTCCTTACCGGCGATTGCCGTTGGCATCGTAAGTGGGGGCTTTGGTTTCGCTGGCTGGGCGGCTGGGGGCGGTGTTGCGCGTGGGATAACGATTGCCGATGCCGCCGTTGTCCAGGGTCGGTGCGCGCGGCGCCGGGCCGACTTGAGGCCCGCGAATGGCCGGCGCATTGGGCTGGGTGCCCTGCATGCTGTTGGGGTTGGCTCGGTGGATCGGGCTGTTGTTGGCGTCGTTGCCGCCCGGCAGGTTTTGCGCCTGGGCACCGGGGAGCATGAAAACACCCAGTGCCAGCAGTGCAAGGTGGCGTACACAACTATTCATGACAAAGCCTCTCAAGGGCGAGTAGTACGTGCTTTCGATAACACGCTACGCCGAGGGTTCGCCTTTGGTAACTAAATAGTTTCTCATCAGGTGTAACACGATCTGTCCGAGAGCCCCTCAGATCAACAGGAAAATGGCCGCCAATGCGGCAAAAATCGCCCACTTCTCCAGGTAATAACGCGTGCGGTTGCGTTTCTTCAGCGCCTTGCCGCGCAGGCGAATCTTGTACAGCCGGGTAAAGGCGCGGTTCAGCCCTCCGGTCTTGTCGCCGGCGTCATTGGGCGAGCCCGCTGCTGCCATGACCGTGCGGCTGAACCAGCGGTTGAAGGCCGCAGCCCAGCGGTATTTCATCGGCCGTTCGATGTCGCAGAACAATATGATGCGGTTGTGCGGCGTGGCGTTTTCGGCGTAATGGATGTAGGTCTCGTCAAACATCACCGCCTCGCCATCCCGCCAGGCATAGCGCTCGCCATCCACGTTGATGTAGCAGGCCGCATCGTTGGGCGTATCCAACCCGAGGTGGTAGCGGTAGGAACCCGCGTAGGGGTCGCGATGGCGCACCAGCTTGGAGCCTGGCGGCAACTCGGCGAACATGGCCGCCTTGATCGAGCCGATGCCCTGCACCAGTTCAGTGGTGCGCGGGCACAGTTTCATCGCCGAGGGATGGCTGTCGCCGTACCACTTGAGGTAAAAGCGCTTCCAGCCCGACTTGAAAAACGAGTTGAAACCCACGTCGTTGTACTGGTCCGAGCGCTTGATCGCGCCGGCACGCATCAGGTTCTGCCCTTCCTGGCGAATTTCTTCCCAGTGTTCCTGCAGCGGGCTGAGGTCAGGAAAGTCGCTGGGGGCCAGATAGGGTCGGCTGGGCAGTTTGGAGAACAGATAGAGAAAGCAGTTGATCGGTGCCAGAAAGGTGGAGTGGTCGCTCAATTGGCGGCCCAGTGTGTGGCGCACCCGACCACGCAGGTGTACATACGCAATCGAGGCAACGTAGAGAGCAACAATAATGAGTTTCACGGAATTTCGTCACACGTCAGGAGAAAACAGGCTGCTCCTGCGTGCCCACGACGGCCGAGGTTTGGTTAAGCAGCAGCTGAAATCACAATTCACAGACAGGCAGCGCAAGCGGCTCAACGACAAGCCGCTGCGTGACCATTGGGCAGATATTTAGCCACAAGTTGTAACCAAAGGTTAGCGAAGAATTGTGAAAAGCTGTCCACTCAGCCTACTTATTGGGGCACATATCGTCCTCGCGGATGAACCCGACGCAGGCCGGAAAAATATCGCACCACCGCCACCAGCACGCCCAGCATCAAGCCAGCGACCAGGCTCAACGCTACCACGAACGCCTTGCGCGGCTTGATCGGGGCCAACGGCTCTTGGGCCGGGCGGTCGATCGTCGCCACTTTCAACCCGTCCATATCAAGGTGGAGCGCACGCAGCCGGGTGGTTTCCGTACGGAGCCATTCAACGTCCTGCAGGAACCTGTCCTCGTTGCCGCGCGCCTTCAGGGCGTCAACCTCGCGATTGACCTCGAGCAAACGTAGCTTTCTGTTGATTTCGGCGATGCGCTCGTTGGTGATGTCGTCACTGCTACGTTGTTGCAATACCGCACGCTCAGCCTCCAGCACTTGTGTCCCCATGAAAAACAAAGGCACGGTTTGCTGGGAAACCTCCGTTACCTGGCCTGCTCCCCGCAATGCCGCCGCGCCCATTACCGAGGGCGTGGTCGGCCTTGTGATACCGACGGATCGGGCAATGGCAATGGCTTCAGCCAGTCGTGCCAGGCGATGGGAGCGCTCCTTTGCCAGCTCCTCGCGCAGGGCGCCGAGCTCATCCTGCAGTTGGCCACGCTTGATGGCATCACTTTCCAGCAACCTGGCGATTCTCGTGGACTTTTCGTTCTCATAGCTTTCACGGGCGGCATCGATCTTACGGCCTAGCTCCGCGAGACGATTGTGGACGATCACCTTGACGTCAGCTGCCACACGGTCACGTTGGCGGGCAATTGCGTAATCGACAAAACCATTGAGGATGGCCACGCCGCCGCTGCCCTGGGGGTACTGCATTTCCAGTCGTATAAAGGTGCCGGGGGCATTGCTGTTTTTCGGATCGGGCAACACCTGGCTGATGAGGCTGCGATCAAACGCGTCAAAGCGTCGTTCCTGGCTTTGCCCTGGCCGCTGATACGTCTCGAACAGCGCGGCATTGGCCTTGAAAAACCCAAGCCGGGTGTCATAGGAGTCCAGTTGCAACGCCACTTTACTCAATGCGTCAGCCGGCGACAGTGGGTAGACCTCGGAGCGGTTGAGCGCGTCCAACTCATTGAGCTCGACCGCCCTCAGCACACTGCTGGCCTGGTACACCTGCGGCGCAAACAACACGTAACCGACACCCAGGATCGCAGCGATGGCTGCGCACGTGACGACCAGCACGCGTTGTCTCCAGATCCCATGCACCAGTTCAAAAAGATCAATCTCATCCGAGGCCGGATGCGCAAGAGTCGGGGGGATTTTGTTCACCGAAAGTTCGCCCTGAAGAGTGGTTAGTCAGCGCCCCACACCACCGGCCTGAATAACGACGGAATAAACAGGGGGCAACGTCAAGGTCGAAAGTGGCGCCCTTTGTTACTCACGACAACATGGAGGGTTCTGTGCGTAACGCTGCCCGAGGGCCAGAAAATAGCGCTAATCCATTGCCTATAAAGGGGAAATCTGGGCACTCTCGAACAATAAAGATCTTTCCTACAATGCTCGGGAAATTAATTGACTGAACGCAGCCCATTACCCCTAACTAGCGGCGATTAACCCTTCAAGAAAAAGGAATTTATATGTCACGTAGCACAGATCCCGACCTGCAAGCCCTGCAAGGCATCTGGGAGCAAACCGCCCTGGAAGACAGTGGCGTACTCAACCCCGTCGATGCCCACAGCGCTCCCGGCGCCATCACGACGATTGCCGGTGATCGATTCGAAGTGACTACCGTCAATGGCGACGTGTTGCTCGCCGGACGGTTTTTCCTGGACAGCACCACCACGCCCAAGAGCATCACCTGGATCGACAGCGTCGGCGAAGACGCTGGCAAACAATTGCCTGCCAGCTATCGCCTGGAGAAGGATGAATTTGTGTTTATTGCCGCGGATGAGCATATGCCTCGCCCGACCGAATTCAGCACGGGCCCGGGCCAGACGATGCGCACCTTCGTACGCCGGCTCAGCGCTTAGTCGCGGTCAGGGTAAAGCACAACGGTAACTGCGCAGGCTGGTGCTCATATTGGTCATACAGCTCCTCACGGTTGCAGTGCGGATATTCCTGCAAATGACCAATCTGCAATCCCGCGGCTATCGCCCCGCTGATGAGGCTGCCCAGGGTGTGCACGAACCAGTAGGACGTCGGCCCCGCCACCTCAGCCCGCCCCTCGTAAACAATGGACTCCTGCAACACAAAGGGGTCCCGTTGAAAATATGAGCTGGCAGGCAGCAGCGGATTGCTCGCCCGTGGGTCGAACACTTCCAGGAACGGATGGGTTTCATACATCACCAGGGTGCCGCCCGGCTTCAAGGTACTCGCGACGTGGCGCATGAACAGCGCGACATCCGGCATCCAGCCGAGTACACCGATGGTGACCAAGGCAACATCGAAACGCCCGTGCAACCGCTCGGGCAAATGATGGATGTCGGCTTCGATGAACTCGGGGTGGTGGGGTGAGACCTCGGCCAGTTCCTGCGCCTGAAGCAGGAAGGCGCGGGACTGATCCACGCCCACCACCGACCGCGCGCCAAGGCTGCACAAAGACAGGCTCTCTCGCCCGTTGTTGCAACACAGTTGCACAACGTCTTTGCCGGCGACGCCGATGTCTTGCAACACGGCGGTGATCGTAGGGTCCAGGCACGAGAAGCCTGGATCGGCGACTGAGCGCAGCAGGGTTTTCCAGTTGTCGGTGTCTTTGTGCCACTTTGCGGATTGATCCCAGGCGTGCTTGTTGCTGGTGACGGCCTGTTGGGCCGAAGGCATGTCCATTGCGTCTCCAGAGAATCGTAACAATCGGCCTCAGAAAATAAGCCAAGCGCCCGCCAAATAAAACCCTGCCAACGCCTCGAAACTTATCGCAAACCCCGCAGGTCATTAACGCAATGGGTGTTCAGCCGTTGAACGCCGCTCCCGAAGCCTGCGCCGTGACCCAACACTCCGACCTGCGTAACACCCTGTCCCTCGACAGCCTGAACTTCTTCCTGGCCGACGTGCGTGACGGCCTCGGCCCCTACCTCGCGATATACCTGCTGGCGGTACACCAGTGGGACCCCGCCAGCATTGGCGTGGTCATGACCCTGGCCGGTATCGCTGCGCTTATCAGCCAAGGGCCGGCGGGCGCGCTGATCGATCGCACCCGCCGTAAACGCGCGGTGGTCGCGATTGCCGCCGTGCTGGTCACCGCCAGCTGCCTGCTGTTGCCTTTTGTCAGCTCGTTCAGCCTGGTGGCCCTGACCCAGGCGGCCAGTGCGGTCGCTGCGTCCGTGTTCGCCCCGGCGATTTCGGCGATTTCCCTCGGTATCACCGGGCCCCGCGCTTTTACCCGGCGCACCGGGCGCAACGAGACCTTCAACCACGCCGGCAACGCCACCGCCGCCCTGCTGGCCGGCGGCCTGGCGTATCTGTACGGACCGGTGGTGGTGTTCTACCTGATGGCGGCCATGGCGCTGGCCAGTGTGGTGGCGATCAGCTGCGTGTCGGCAAACGCCATCGACCATGACGTCGCCCGCGGCTTCGACCCCGACCACGTCACCGACCATGCGCAACCCTCCGGCCTGCGCGTATTGCTCGCTAATCGCCCCCTGCTGGTATTCGCCGTCTGCTGCGCGCTGTTTCACCTGGCCAATGCCGCGATGCTGCCGCTGGTCAGCCAGAAACTGGCGCAAATCAACCTGCACCTGGCCACACCGCTGACCTCGGCGTGCATCGTCGCCGCGCAACTGGTGATGGTGCCGGTGGCCTGGTTGGTGGGCGTGAAGGCGGATAGCTGGGGGCGCAAACCGCTATTGCTCGCCGGCTTCATGATCCTGCCGTTGCGCGGCGTGCTGTATACCCTGTCCAACGACCCCTACTGGCTGGTCGCGGTGCAGATGCTCGACGGCATCGGCGCGGGTATCTTCGGCGCGCTGTTCCCGGTGATCGTCAAAGACCTGACCCAAGGCACCGGCCGCTTCAATGTCAGCCTGGGCGCCCTCTCCACCGCATTCGGCCTCGGCGCGGCACTGAGCAGCAGCCTGGCGGGGTTTGTTGTGCAACAGGCTGGTTACAACGCGGCGTTCCTGACGTTGGCGGGTGTGGCAGGCGTGGCGTTGGCGCTGTTGGCGTTGGCGATGCCGGAGACGTTGGCGAAACCAACACTCGCACGGCAAACGGCAATTGCCTGACAAACGCGGCTAAGTGCGCCTTGATGCATACCTGGAGGCTCGCGCCTATACCCTGTTATGGTAGCGCCCTCAGATCGCATTGGAAGCGTCACGAATGTACCCATGGAAGACACTAGCCATAGCTGTCATGGCTTTGACCGCCACTCAAGCAATGGCAGCAGAAAATGCCAATCCTTTCGATAAAGGGCTGATGATTACCACCTTTCTGCCGACCATCCTGATTGGCGGAATCACCTCCCTCACGACCGAGCCACCCAAGCTTTTCAAAATCGCCAAGACCGATGCCTTGGCGTTTGTGGGTTCAGGCGGCGAGATTCGCGGTGCGGAGTTTGAGCAGGCGTCGCGGTATTACCGTGCAACCTACACAGCGCCCCTCATGTCCGATATGCAACTGGCGGAGGCGATTGCTAGCTTGTTCTGACGTGAGGCCAGGATGCAGTTTAATTGGGCGTCTGCCTAACATCGTGCCGGCTCGCTAGCGTCTTGACTCAGGGATCAAGCGGCGTCTTAGATACAAATTCGTAGCGTCTTTCACCGCTGTCTTCAAGTACCGCTTGCGCACCCGGTAGCGCTATCAATCATCCGAAATCACGGAGGTCTGCGCCTATCGTTTTCCATTCGTAGCAGGGATGAAGCTGCCGACAAATAAAACGCTCGCAGGCCCGATAAGCCAACTGACGGATGTTCCGGGGCTGGCAAGTGGCACAGCGAGGGTAATTGCATACAAGGCGATTCCTGCCCATAGCCGCCTACGCGGCGTGAGCCACTCTTGAATCCTTTCCAACCTTTTGCCCATTGGCACGTTCCCTGTTTGAGAAGCGGCAAAGCATATCACTCACGCTCACGAACCACGCCGGCCGACGAGGTGAGACGCGAATACAGTCCGGCTTGAGACTGCTTTCACTTGTCGAGATCTATCAGCTCGCACATTCGCTCTCCGAACATTCCACGCAACCACGCACCATGAAACTCAATATGTTCGAGAGACGTACCGTCCCCTAGAAGATGCTCAAGAATCTTGCCCTTCGCTGCGCGATACGCGACGCGAAAATGTCCATCACGAGCAGACGATGTCATCACATAAGGCCGAATGGAGATGATCTCGCTAAAGGGTACGCGTACTTCAATGGGGCTTCGGCAACGACGAGTGAGGGTGAGGGTCAACATCTGCTGGTTTTCGTCGAACGTGAAGGCCTGCACTTGAGGCTCAGAGACGACCCACGCAAAGAACGCCCCCATGAACACTGCACTGGCCAGCATCAGCAGAATGAAGGCTGACGCTGTGAGGCTCTCACCCTGTATGACGCCCGGCCCTGTGAAAAGGAACGTCACAAGCCCGTAGGCCGGAAAAAGCAGAAGCAGCGCAAGAGAGAAGCCAAAAACGCCCATACCATTGCTTCCGATAATGGGTATTTCAGGGCCGTAATACCAAATAGGCGGATGGGCGGTGCCTGGCCCGCCAGCCGTTGTTGCTGTGGCACTAGCTGATCGTTGAGCATTCATCGGGCCGTCTCGAGGGATTGCAGCGCAGACGTTACCACTACTATCGGTCAGCCTGGCGGCCTAATCCTGGAGTTCTCAAGGTGCTATAGATAACTCACTGTGAACGTCACTGATGCGTTTGCAGTACCCGATTCCAGCGTACTATTAGGCAATCGGTAGAAGGCCGCTGATAGCGGTATTTTAAAGTTCTTGTCAGTGGTGTTGAATCCATAGAATCGGTAAGTGGAACCCAGCGCGATTGGCTTACCATCCTCGCCCATCAACTTCAGCCCAATTCCTTTTGCTGTTGAACTGGGATTCAGTGCCACGACCCCCTCCTGCCGATTTATAATTTGAGAAGTGGCTTGGAGCGAATAGGTGACTTTCTGAATACTGGCCTCGCACTGATTGAGAGCAATGTTAAATTTAATATTCCTCGAGGTATCACCGGCCTTTATGAATTCTCCGAGCTCGTAGTCATCGCCCATATCGACCGAAACGCCGGGGGACTGACAGGAAGCGGAATTCAAGATGATTGGCTTGAGCAGATTGACTTTGAACAAATCTAGACCACCGACTCCATGCACCCCTATGTAGCCTGCGGGCACAATGTTTTGCGACACTAAATTACCAGACTTAAAAATTTGCATTTTCAAGTTCCTGTAAGGGTAGTCGGTATTCGCCTGGCCTATTACCTCCTCCCTATTAATCAGTCGATCGTTTGTGTAGAGCCTAAAAGACATTCCTGAATTGCCCAGGGGGAAAGTGCTTCCGCCAGATACGTTCCCCAGGGCAGGATTTAAAATAAAAACCAAATATGACGGGAGGTCTGGACAGTAAAAACTCTGTGCTGGCACCGTGACAACTTCTTCATAAACAACTGTCCCAATTGGCGCGTCTTTTGGGATCGCAAAGCCACCCATTATATTGGCACCAAAGTTTACAACCTGCTGGTTCGTGCCGTTAATAAAGGCACAGGTCCCAGCAGCCATTAAATTCGATGAAAAAAAAAGCGCTGTCGCAGCAACGATAATTAGGCCTTGCTTCTGGCACGACGCTTTGATGCGTTTAATAAACAACCTATCGCCCTCAAAAAGCCAGGAGCACCTTGGTGGTGATGCACGACTGCGGAAACCACATCTTTAGCCATCTAATAATTAAGACGCCGAAAAACGATACGTCACAACAATCAAACCCTCCTATCAGACGATTCTTATAGTGAGCGCGCCCTAAATATCCCTTATGACACGTGGATCGCCCGCGTCCAGCAACGCAAACGTTAGAATTAAGCGCCACGGTTACGAGATATCAGAAAACGTGGCGCGCAAATTACGGCAAGCAGGATTTGCCGAATCACTCCAGATGAACGCCATAGACGACGGCGACGAATCAGCCACCCTCCTCTCGGCATCCTGAAGGCGACCTTTCCCTGAAAATGTTCATTGCAGCGAGGGGAAAAGGTAGATCTGCGCCCTCTATTGATCTGTGGGGACACTCTCCGGGTAAACTGCTCGCCGATGATGCTCGATCTAAATCAGAAAGACACAGAGTGTGTTTCCTTTTTCTGGATTTAAGCACCACCAGAACTTCAATATCGAAGGATAGGAATATGAATCACATCTACAAAACGTTTCTACTACCTACGAGTATCGGTGTTGCGGTGTTGTACGCGATGAATGTCGAAGCGATAACGCGGGAAGAAATGCTCAAACTCAATGCCGCGTACCCGCCCGGTAGTGTTGTTAGCTGTGAGACGCAGCTTGAAGGAAACGGGAAAAATTTATTGCCAACGCTCCTGAAAACTCGCGCGCACATCAAAGAAAGAACGGGAAACCTGACCCGTAATGATGTGAGCGTAACGTTTGTCCCTCAGGGATCAGCAACCACCACAATGACCGTGAATTACCAGTCGCGAGCATCCATGGAAGATGACGGTGAATTAATTGATATTGACCCAGATAGCCTAACTGTCTCTTTTAGCCCTGCAAATCCAGCCAGCGAGTCCATTGTGGCGAACAAAATGCGCAGTACCCTCCCTCCTACTGGAAGCGATCTTAGGCTATACAAGACGGTAAAAATCACCGATTTCCCTTCCTTCATAATCACTCCCCAAGATCAGCCTCCCATCTACTGTTTTAAGGAAGAATAAGCAGAGACACTTTGCATCATCGATGCCGTATCAGTTTGGCGGGACTGTAGCACTGAGCACGTCAGATGCAGAAAGCCCAGCGCCGGCCTTCGACGACGATAGCTATGGGTTCCCTCGCGATTAGGTAGACGTGCCCCGCAGCACCTTAAATACCAAACTTGGCGCTTTACCTGGGACATCATCCAACTGCCCATAGGGTTGCATGCCGATCTTCTCTAACACCCGGATAGAAGCCATATGATCTGGTCTGACTAGCCCGTAAACTTCGGACAAGAAAAGCTGTTCAAATGCATATGTAAGCGCCTCTCGTCCCAACTGGGTTGCATAACCATGACCCCACGCTTCGACCGCGAAGCGATAACCCAGATTGACGCGCTGTTCAGTCAAGTAATCGTGGAGGGAAATGCCACCGAACCCTATGACGTGCTCCGGCGCATCGCGCCTTGCAATAGCCCACACGCCGTATAGATGTTTGTCCCAATGTGCGATCCAGCGACCCAGTAAATCCTGTGCACTGACAAGATCAGTCATTGGGCCTGCCGGGTTGAAAAGGTTGGTTTTGGGGTCGCTATAAATAGTGAATAGCCGCTGTACATCAAATGGTTGCGGCGCTCTATAAATCAGGCGGTCCATCATGTTGAAACTCTCCAATGCCGACCAAATCTACGCAGTCTTATTCGCCTACTAACCCTCTTGCCTGCCGAGAAAAACTACAGCCGCGTCATGCTCGGACAACCGGCAGACATTCCGCTCCACAGCAAAGACAAACCCAACCGCCGAATGCCTATTCCACTCACGAAAGCCCATCAAACCAACCCAGCACCCTTATCGTCTTCGCAAACTGTTTTTCATTCGCCAGCAACACCAGCAGCACCAAACCGCTCCCCATCACGATGCAAAGCCCACCTCCCGTTCCATCGTTGACAATCAGAAACACACCCAGCGCCAGAAGCGCAACGCCAAACGCCCCTAGCCACTTTCGGGCCTGCTTTTGCTCGGGATACTTGTCGAACATCCATTTTCTCTCCACCGAGTAACGTCTCGATCAACTGTAGACCAACCGCGACTACTCATCATCGGAGCCAGGACACCCCATGACGCGCTGGAATGCGGTAAACAAAGCTAAGCAGACCACCCAAATGTTTCGCGCAGGCCCCCCCACACTCAAACCACCCAACATCCATCATCGCCTGCCATACAACTGTCGCTTCACATATGCGACAATGCGCGCCAAATTCCAACACACATCCCCCATTTTCTGCTCAGCGACCGGGTTTCGCGCCTTGATGTCGCTGTTGATGCACGCCTGAAGGCTCCTGCCGCCACGCTCGCAACCCATTGATAGGTAAAGTAATTGATCTCCACAGCTAACATCACCATGCAGTTCGGCGCCAAGCCGCTCTTCGAGAATGTCTCGGTCAAGTTCGGCGCTGGCAACCGTTATGGTTTGATCGGTGCCAACGGTTGCGGCAAGTCGACCTTCATGAAAATCCTCGGCGGCGACCTCGATCCGTCTGGCGGCCAGGTCATGCTGGAGCCGAATGTGCGCCTGGGTAAGCTGCGCCAGGACCAGTTCGCCTATGAAGAATTCACGGTGCTCGACACCGTGATTATGGGTCACGAGGAACTGTGGAAGGTCAAGGCCGAGCGCGATCGTATCTATTCGCTGCCGGAAATGAGCGAAGAAGACGGCATGGCCGTGGCCGAGCTGGAAACCGAGTTCGCCGAGATGGACGGCTACACTGCCGAGTCCCGTGCCGGTGAGTTGCTGCTGGGCCTGGGTATTCCGTTGGAGCAGCACTTCGGCCCGATGAGCGAAGTGTCCCCGGGCTGGAAACTGCGGGTATTGCTGGCCCAGGCGCTGTTCTCCGACCCTGAAGTGCTGTTGCTCGACGAACCGACCAACCACTTGGACATCAACACCATCCGCTGGCTGGAAAATATCCTGACCCAGCGTTCCAGCCTGATGATCATCATCTCTCACGACCGTCACTTCCTGAACAGCGTGTGCACCCACATGGCTGACCTGGACTACGGCGAGCTGCGCCTGTTCCCGGGCAACTACGACGAGTACATGACCGTGGCGACCCAGTCCCGCGAGCAACTGCTGTCGGACAACGCCAAGAAGAAGGCGCAGATCACCGAGCTGCAATCCTTTGTCAGCCGCTTCTCGGCCAACGCCTCGAAAGCCAAGCAGGCCACCTCCCGTGCCAAGGCGATCGACAAGATCCAACTGGCCGAGGTCAAACCTTCGAGCCGTGTGAGCCCGTTCATCCGTTTCGAGCAGAACAAAAAGCTGCACCGCCAGGCGGTCATGGTCGAAAAAATGGCCAAAGGCTTCGATGGCAAGCCGCTGTTCAAGGACTTCAGCTTCCAGGTGGAAGCCGGCGAGCGCGTGGCGATCATCGGCCCGAACGGTATCGGCAAGACCACCCTGCTGCGCACCCTGGTCAGCGAGCTGACGCCGGATGCCGGTAGCATCAAGTGGACCGACGCCGCGGAACTGGGCTACTACGCCCAGGACCACGCCCACGACTTCGAAGACGACGTGACCCTGTTCGACTGGATGGGCCAGTGGACCCAAGGCGAGCAGATGATCCGTGGCACCCTGGGTCGCATGCTGTTCTCCAACGACGACATCCAGAAGTCGGTCAAGGTGATTTCCGGTGGTGAGCAAGGCCGCATGCTGTTCGGCAAGCTGATCCTGCAAAAGCCAAACGTGCTCATCATGGACGAACCGACCAACCACTTGGACATGGAATCCATCGAAGCGCTGAACCTGGCGCTGGAAAACTACCCGGGCACGCTGATCTTTGTCAGCCACGACCGTGAGTTCGTATCGTCCCTGGCCACCCGCATCATCGAGTTGAGCGCCGACGGCGTGATCGACTTCAGCGGCACCTATGACGACTACCTGCGTAGCCAAGGCGTCGTGTTCTAAGCACCGCCCGCAACACACAAAAGCCCCGTCCACTGTGACGGGGCTTTTTGCATTTGATGGCACACCATCATTAATCGTTAGCCTGCTTTCTTTTCCCCCACGCCCTTGCCATGATGGCCGCACCGCCCGCCCGCGAACGAGTGCCCATGTCTGCCGCCGCCCCCACTTCCCTGTCGATCACCCTGCAGATCGTCTCCATCGTTTTCTATACCTTTATTGCCTTTATCTGCATCGGCCTGCCGATTGCGGTGATCCCGGGCTACGTGCACGAACAATTGGGCTTCAGCGCGGTGGTGGCCGGGATCACCATTGGCTCGCAATACCTGGCCACCCTGCTCAGTCGTCCGATGGCCGGGCGCATGTCGGACAACGTCGGCACCAAGCGTGCGATTGTGCTGGGGCTGGCGGGGATTCTGCTCAGTGGCGTGCTGACGTTGCTGGCGACGTTGATGGAAAGCATGCCCGCCCTCAGCCTCGGCATTTTGATCGCGGGGCGCCTGTTGCTGGGCGTGGCGCAGGGCCTGATCGGTGTCGGCACCATCAGTTGGTGCATGGGCCAGGTCGGCGCCGAGCACACTGCGCGGTCGATCTCCTGGAATGGCATCGCGTCCTACGGCGCCATCGCCATCGGCGCGCCCTTGGGTGTGGTGATGGTCGCCGAATACGGCTACAGCAGCCTGGGGATTGCGCTGTCGGTGCTGGCGACGCTGGGTTTGCTGCTAATCCGCAATAAACCGTCGGTGCCGGTGGTGCGTGGCGAGCGCTTGCCGTTCTGGGCGGTGTTTGGGCGCATCGCACCGTTTGGCGCCAGTTTGTGCCTGGCCTCAATCGGCTACGGCACGCTGACGACCTTTATCACCTTGTACTACCTCAACCGTGGCTGGACCGGTGCGGCGTACTGCCTGACGGTATTCGGCGTGTGCTTTATCGTCTCGCGCCTGATCTTTATCTCCGCCATCAGCCGCTTTGGCGGCTTTCGTGCGGCGATTGCCTGCATGACCATCGAGACCCTGGGCCTGACGCTGCTGTGGCTGGCGCCAAGCACCGGCGTGGCGCTGATCGGTGCGGGCTTGACCGGTTTTGGCCTGTCGCTGGTGTACCCGGCGCTGGGCGTGGAGGCGATCAAACAGGTGCCCAACAGCAGCCGTGGCGCCGGGTTGAGTGCCTATGCGGTGTTTTTTGACCTGGCCCTGGCGATTGCCGGGCCGTTGATGGGGTTTGTCGCCTTGAACCTGGGCTACGGCTGGATCTTCTTTTGCGCCGCACTGCTGTCGGTCGGCGCATTGGGCCTGACCCTGCTGCTCAAGCGCCGCACTTACTGATCGGCGGTCTGCAAGCCGGCGCGGGTCGATTGCCCCAGGGTGTGGCTGAAGAACCGCCCCGCCTCGGAGATCAGATTGCGATGGATGCCTTCGCGGTCGACGCCGTCCGCATCGGTACAGATGGCCGGCATGGCCAGCAGTTGATCGCTGTCGCACGGCGCCATGAACACGAAGTGCCCCGCCCCGGCCAGCAACTTAAAGTCCGGCGGTTCCGGCAGTTTGCGCGCCAGGGCGGCGGCGTTCTTGTCCACGGCCACCAGTTTGTCGCCATCGCCGCTGTAGAGCAGCACCGGCACGTGCACGTCGGCCAGGGTCTGGCGGCCAAACATCAGGCTCAGCGGTGCCATCAGCATCAGTGCGTGGATGCGCGGGTCGGCTTGCGGTTGCAAGTCGTCGCGGTCCACCACCAACTCGCCTTTGGTGGTGCAGGCGTCGCGGTCTTCAGGACGTTCCTGGCAATAGCGGCGCAGGCGGTCGAAATCCGGCTTCGCGCCCGCGAGGATCAGCGCCGTCTCGCCACCGGCCGAATAGCCAATCACGCCGACTTGATCGACGTTGACGAAGGGCGACAGCATCGGGTCGCCGAGAGTGGCAGTAATCGCTTCGGAAATCTGGATCGGCCGCCCGTACAGATTGCTCAGGGTGCCCAGGCGGCTGTGGTCCTTGTAGTTGTCGCCGGGGTGCAGCACCGCCACCACCACAAAGCCCTTGCGCGCCAGGGACGTGGCCAGGTCATGCAGGGCCAGCGGTGTACCGGTATTGCCATGGGACAACATCAGCATCGGGAAGCGGCCAATGGCGACCTTGGCGTCTTCACCGGCGCCCACGCGGTAAGCGCCCAGCTGCGTGCTGTGCTCGACATCAGTGGACGGGTAGAACGCGATGGCCTTCATCGGCTGCAAATCCAGCGGATCAAGAAAGCTCATGCGATGGAAGCCCACACTCCAATGGGGGTGCGGCGCAGGGGCGGCGTGCACTGAAACCAGGCCACCGAGCAGGGAAAGAACCAAAACAGCACAAAGACGCATCATGGGGATGTCCACCTTTGTTGCGTGAGAACCGACATGTCGAATAAAACGTCCAGGGTGTTGAACCCGAGCTTGCATAACCTGGGCCATATTAAAAAGACCGCGGGCAAACGAAAAAACTCCGTACTCCGATCGCGTTCGAGGCGAGCAGAATACAGAGTTTAGGCGCCCGTTTTCAGAATGAAACGGGGAATAGCGAACTTTTACCCAACCCTTACGCGGCGGCGAACAATTGTTCGTTGATGACTACGTTGGCGTCGCTCAAGGACTTGTTGCGCACTTCATCACCGTAGGCCAGGCCTTGGGCGCGGACGAACTCGATATCGGTGATGCCAAGGAAGCCAAACACCAGCTTCAGGTAGTCTTCGTGGCCAACGTTGCTGGCCTGGCCAGCGTGCAGGCCGCCGGCGGTGGAAACGACGATCAGCTTCTTGCCAGCGCACAGGCCTTCAGGGCCGGCTTCGGTGTAGCGGAAGGTCTGGCCGGCGACGGCGATGCGGTCGATCCAGGCCTTGAGTTGGGACGGCACCGAGAAGTTGTACATCGGCGCGCCGATCACCACTGCGTCCGCCGCGATGAATTCTGCCAGCGACGAAGCGCTCAGTTGAGCTTCGTGTTGCTGGACCGCGTCACGCAATTCGGCAGCGGTGCCCAATGCGCCCAGGGTCAGGCCGGAAAAGTGGCTGATGCCTTCGCTCGCCAGGTCGCGGTAGGTCACTTCCACACCCGGCTCAGCCGCTTGCCAGGCCTTGACCACGCCCGCAGTCAGCTGACGGGAGGCCGAGTTGTCGCCGAGGATGCTGGAATCGATGTGCAACAGTTTCATGTGAGTGCTCCGAGTAGGATCGTCAGTGGCGATCAGATGGTGGTGATGCTACGCATGAAACCAATAGTCGATAAGCCAGCTGAAATGCGATAGTTTGTCCCACTGACAGGACAATAGGCCGATCATGCAAGACCTCAACGACCTCTACTATTTCGCCAAAGTCGTCGAAGCCGGGGGTTTCGCGGCCGCCGGCCGGCTGCTGGGGATTCCCAAGTCGCGGCTGTCGCGGCGGATTGCCGAGCTGGAAGACCGCCTCGGTGCCCGCCTGCTGCAACGCACCACGCGGCAATTGACCCTCACCGCCGTCGGTGAACGCTACCTGCGCCATTGCCAGGCCATGCTGCTGGAAGCCGAGATGGCCGACGAGGCCGTGGCCAGCATGTCCAGCGAGGCCCGTGGACGGCTGCGGGTCAGTTGCCCCGTGGGCATGGCCCAGCACATCCTGCCGGAACTGGTGGCCGGGTTTCTCGCCGCCCATCCCCATGTGCAACTGGAGATGACCCTGGTCAACCGCCGCGTCGACCTGGTGGCCGAAGGCATCGACGTGGCCCTGCGCGTGCGCGAGCTGGGGGATGAAGACCCGCTGCTGGTGACCAAGCGCCTGCGCCAGGCCCAGACGGTGCTGGTGGCCAGCCCGGCCTTTGTCCACGGCAAGCAGATCAACAACCTCGACGACCTCAAGCAGCTGCCCATGCTCGGCGCGCTGGAACCGGACCGCATGGTCCATCAACGCATCCTCGACCCCGAGGGCAACCCCCACGAGCTGGTGATGGAGGCGCGCCTGGGCATCGACGACTTTATCGTGCGCAAGGCCAGCGCAATCATGGGCCTGGGCTTTACGGTACTGCCGATGATGTATTGCGAAGAGGAATTGGCCAGCGGCCGCCTGGTGCAACTGCTGCCGCAATGGTCGTTGCCGGGCGGTTGGCTGCAAGCCGTGTACCCCCATCGGCGTGGCGTATTGCCGGCCATTCGGGCGTGGATCGACTACCTTGAAGAAGGTTTCAAAGGCTGCGGAGACCGTCTGCTATGAAGATTACCGAAGAACAAGTCGCCAGCTTCTGTCTGAGCCTGCCCGGCGCGCGCGAAGACTACAAATGGGGCGGCGTTCGGGTGTTTTCGATTGCCGGCAACAAGATGTTCGCCCTGCAGAACCTGCGCGGTGAGTCGCTGGCGTTCAAGGTCGACAAGGATCTGTTCCTCGGCCACGTCGACCGCCCCGGCATCCACCCGGCGCCGTACCTGGCGCGAGCGCAGTGGATCATCATGAACACGCCCTACCCGCTGGGCGCGGAGGAACTGCGTGGCTTGTTGCAGCGCTCCCACCAACTGGTGGTGAGCAAGTTGCCCAAGCGCACGCAGGTCGGCTTGCTGCTAGAGGATTGACAGCAAGGTGCCGCCGAGGAACAGCTGGTCCAGCCAGAACACCTGGTGCAGCAGCACGATGAACCAAAACAGCACCTGATAAGACACCTTGCGCGTCTTGTGCCGGAACACTTGCTGGGCAATCAACGCTCCCGGCCAACCGCCGGCCAGCTCGACGGCGTGCAGGATGTTTTCCGGGGTACGCCGGCCCTCGGTTTGCGCCTGGCGCTTGTCGCGCCAATACAACACAAACGCCAACAGGCTGACCACGGCGTACGCCGCTAGCGGCAGCACCGTCTCGCCGCGCTGCCACAGCAGCACCGAGCCCAACAGCGGCGCGGCGCACAACAGCAGGAAAATCGCCGCCTTCAGGCGCGGGTGCTGGATATTCATGGCTTGACCGCAGACCAGTCGATCCAGCCAAACTGCCAGGTCGCCAGGATCACCAGGCCAAACGCGATGCGATACCAGGCAAACGCCGCATAGCTGTGGCTGGCGATGAACTTGAGCAAGGCCTTGACCGCAATCATCGCGAAGATGAACGAGGTCACAAAGCCAATGGCAAACACCGGCAGGTCGGCGGGCTGGAACAGGTCGCGGTATTTGTAGCCCGAGTACAGCGCCGCACCGACCATGGTCGGCATGGCCAGGAAGAACGAGAACTCCGTGGCGGTCTTGCGCGACAGGCCAAACAACAGGCCGCCGATAATCGTCGCGCCGGAACGGGAAGTGCCCGGGATCATCGCCAGGCACTGGGCCAGGCCGACCTTGAGCGCGTCTTTCCAGGTGATGTCATCCACCGTCTCGGCGTGCACCGCATGTTGCCGCCGCTCCGCCCACAACATGATCACACCGCCCACCACCAACGCGGCCGCCACGGTGATCGGGTTGAACAGGTAATGTTTTATCAGGTCGGCAAAAATCACCCCCAGCACCACCGCCGGCAACACCGCGATAATCAGGTTCACCGTGAAACGCTGGGCCTTGCGCTGGGTCGGCAGGCCGATGACCACATCCAGGATCTTGCGCCGGAATTCCCAGACCACGGCGAGGATCGCGCCCAGCTGGATAATGATGTTGAACGCTTCAAAGCGCTCGCCGCCGAAGCCGATCAGGTCGGCGACAATAATCTGGTGGCCGGTGCTGGAAATCGGCAGGAACTCCGTCAACCCCTCCACCACGCCAAGAATCAATGCCTGTATGGCGGTCCAAAAATCCATGCTTCCCCCAAAAGGCCCTGCGCAAGGCAGGCCTCGATAGTCTTTTTTAAGTGGTTCACTGACGCCGGGTGTATAAAAAACCCGTGAAAAATCAGGCAGTACTCAGGTTTTCCGATTACAGGCCGAAAGCCTATCAGACAAGGCGTAAAAGTCGATGCAGCGCCCACAATTATAAAAAGCACGGAGTGACAGGACGATGAACAGTTTGCGCAGCATGTCGATCAGCCGCCGGCTCTGGCTGATCCTGATAGTCGCCGTGTTGATGTTGTTGACCTTGGGCCTGTTGATGCTCAAGCAGATCCATGGCGACCTCTACCAGGCCAAACGCCAGCAGACCCAACACGTAGTGCAGACCGCCAGCGGCGTGCTGGCCTACTACCAGAACCTCGAGAAAACCGGCGCCCTCACCCGCGACGCCGCGCAGAAGCAAGCCTTGAGCGTGGTGCGTGGCCTGCGCTACGACCACGACGACTACTTCTGGATCAATGACCTCACGCCGCTGATGATTATGCACCCGGCCAACCCCAAGCTGGACGGCCAGAACCTCTCGGCCATCCGCGACCCGGACGGTTTTGCGGTGTTCAACGAGTTCGTGATCCTGGCCAAGGCCAAGGGCGCCGGCATCGTCAACTACCGCTGGCCGAAGCCGGGGGCCGATGCGCCGGTGGCGAAAACCTCGTACATCCAACTGTTCGAACCCTGGGGCTGGATCATCGGCTCCGGCGTGTATGTGGATGATGTGCAGGCCGAGTTCACCGGCCAAGTGTGGAAAGCCTCGGTGATCGGCCTGGTCATTGCGGTGGTAATGGCCTTGCTGGTGGCGCTGATCGCCCGCAGCATCGTGCGCCCGTTGCAAGCGGCGGTGAACGCCATGGGCAACATCGCCAGCGGTGAAAGCGACCTGACCCGCAGCCTCGACACCCACGGCCACGACGAAGTGACCCAGCTGTCGCACCACTTCAACAGCTTCACTGCCAAGTTGCGCCAGGTGGTCAGCCAGTTGCAGGTGTGCGCCAATGCCCTGGGCCAGTCATCCACCGAGTTGGGCAGCAACGCCACCCAGGCCCATGACCGCAGCCAGCAGCAGTCCCAGCAAATGGAACTGGTGGCCACCGCGATCAACGAAGTGACCTACGGCGTGCAGGACGTAGCCAAGAACGCCGAACACGCCGCCAGCGAAATGCGCGATGCCCAGGCCCAGGCGCAGCAAGGCCAGGTCAATATCGACGGCAGCTTGCAGCAGATCGACCAACTGTCCGGCACCATCAGCCAGGCGGTCGAAGTGATGCGCACTCTGTCGGCGGAAAGTACCCAGATCGGCAGCGTGCTCGAAGTGATCCGCTCCATCGCCGACCAGACCAACCTGCTGGCGCTCAATGCCGCCATCGAAGCCGCCCGTGCTGGCGAGCAAGGCCGTGGGTTTGCCGTGGTGGCCGATGAAGTGCGGCTGTTGGCCCAGCGCACGCAAAAATCCACCGCAGAGATCCAAGGCATGATCGAGCGCTTGCAAGGGCATTCGGAAGCAGCGGTCAAAGTCATCAGCGACAGCCACAGCGCCTCGCAGCTGACCATCGAACAAGCCGGCCAGGCCGGGGCCAGCCTCACGGCCATCGGCCAGGCGTTGCGTAATCTCAATGGCTTGAACGCGTCGATTGCCAGCGCCACCTTGCAACAGGCCCATGTGGTGGAAGACATCAACCAGAACGTCACCCAGGCGGCAGGGTTGTCCCACAGCACGGCGCTGGCGGCGCAGCAGTCGAGTGTGGCGAGTACCCACTTACGCGGCCTCAGCGAACAATTGGATGGCCTGCTGCGCCAGTTCAAGGTTTAACACTGTTCTATTGCGGGCGCTGGCTCATGTGGGAGCTGGCTTGCCTGCGATGCAGGCACCTCGGTTTTTCAGCCAGACCAGGGTGATGCCATCGCAGGCAAGCCAGCTCCCACACAAGCTCTATCCCTGCATTAAGTCCTCAGTGTTTGAAGATTGCTGAGCGCTGGTTACAATCCCCGCCCTCTTCCACTCCTCCAAGGAACCGCCATGTCCGGGCTTGAACTGTTCGCCGCCGCCCTGGGGGTGATCGCTGTCTGGCTGACGGTCAAACAAAACCCTTGGTGCTGGCCTATCGGCCTGATTATGGTGCTGCTCTACACTTGGGTGTTCTACGACGTAAAACTCTATTCCGACATGCTCCTGCAAGTGGTCTACGCCGTGTTGCAGCTGTACGGCTGGTGGCAGTGGACCCGCGCCGGCGAGGTCAAGCAAGGGCGGCAGGTCACGAGCCTGGGTGTACCGGCCATTGCTGCCAGCTTGGCGATTGGCGCCGTGGGCAGCCTGCTGCTGGGCGCCGCCATGGCCCACTGGACCGACGCCGCGCAACCCTGGCTCGACGCCGCCCTCACCGGTTTCAGCCTGGTGGCGCAGCTGTGGATGGCGCAAAAGCGCGTGCAATGCTGGCCGCTGTGGATTGCCGTGGATGTGATCTTTGTCGGCCTGTTCCTCTACAAAGGCCTGTACCTCACCGCCGCGCTTTACGCCTTGTTCACCGTAATCGCCGTGCAAGGCTGGCGTGAATGGCGCGCCGACCCGGCGCTGCAATCATGAAAGTGGTGGTACTGGCCGGGCCCGAGTCCAGCGGCAAAAGCTGGCTGGCGGCTGAGCTGCACGCGCATTTCGGCGGCCTGATGGTGGGCGAATACGTGCGCCACTTCATCGACCACCATCAACGCGACACCACCCTGGCTGACATCCCGGCCATCGCCCACGGCCAACTGGCCTGGGAAGATGCCGCCCGCGCCCAACAGCCGCGCCTGCTGATCCTCGATACGCATTTGCTGACCAACAAGCTGTGGAGCCAGGTCCTGTTCGGCGACTACCCGGCCTGGCTCGACAGCGAACTGCTGGCCCGTCACTACGACCTGCACTTGCTGTTGTCACCGGATGAGGTGGAGTGGACCGCTGATGGGCAGCGTTGCCAGCCGCAACTGGAGGATCGCCAAGCGTTTTTCCAGGGCAGCCTGGAGTGGATGCAGGCGCATCAACAGCCGGTGTTGATAATCAAGGGAAATTGGGAAGAGCGCCGGGTTGCGGCGTTTGCGGCGGTGGAGCAACTACTTCAGCCCTGACACTGCCCTCACTGTGAGAACGGGCTTGTGTGGGAGCGGGCTTGCTCGCGAAAGCGGTGTATCAGGCAACGATATATTGGCTGA
>NZ_JANLGL010000329.1:0-4420 GCF_024655625.1 Pseudomonas sp. 18.1.10 | reverse complement strand
AGGTCGCCAGATCAGTTGACTGACACACCGCATTCGCGAGCAAGCCCGCTCCCACAGTTAATTCGTGCTGACCTGGATATCCATGTAACAAAAACGCTACCTTTCGCAGCACCCCTCGCCAAAATCGTGCGCCAAGTCACGACACTCAACACCGCCGCTGGTATCAAATCCGTTACAAATTACAGCCAGGCGACTCGCCCGTTTAACAATGCGCCAATTCACAATCGCCCAGGGAATGAGGCGCACATTGTGCAAAGGGTCTCGGCTTGAACATCCCCATCACCTCAAGGAAGACCTTGTGATAAAGCCCCTAGCCCTTGCTATCAGCGCGGCCTGCGCCCTGTTGCCGACTCACCTGCTGGCCTACGACTACGGCGAACACGCCAACACCACCCTGGAAAAACTCATCAACGACTACCCCGGCCGTTATCGCGGCACGGCCAACTTCGCCGGGGCCGCCGATTGGATGCAGAGCCAGATGGGCACGGCCTACAGCATCAGTCGCCAAGACTTCACCTGGAACAACGGCAGTCGCGCGTCGCAAAACGTGGTGGCCTACGCCGCCGGCAGCAAACCGCAGTACGTGGTGATTGGCGCGCACTTCGACACCTTCTTCGGCCGCCCGACCCTGCAAGGCCTCGACGACAACGGCTCCGGCGCCAGCGTGCTGACGGAAGTGGCGAAGAACCTCGGCGGCCTGCAACTGGAAAACGGCTTGCAGATCGTCGGTTTCGGCGCCGAAGAGGAAGGCCTGCGCGGTTCCAAGGCCTTCGTTGCCTCGCTGAGCGCCAGCCAGCGCGCGAACATGCTGGCGATGATTAACCTCGACAGCCTGATAACCGGCGACATGATGTACGCCCACGCCGGCCAGAACAGCACGGCCAACCCGGCCTTGGCGTCGTTGCGCGAGCACACCTTCCAGATCGCCAAGGAGTTGAACATCCCGCTGTTCACCAACCCAGGCCTGGACCCGCAATACCCCAAAGGCACCGGCTGCTGCAGCGATGGCGAGCCCTTCGAGCCGCTGAACATCCCGATCCTTTATATAGAGGCCACCAACTGGGAACTGGGCGACCTCGACGGCTACACCCAGACCAACAACCCGAAGATCCCCGGTGGCTCGACCTGGCACGACCCCGCCGAAGACAACAAGGCCGTGCTCACCGACGCCTTCGGCCAGGCGCGCATCGACCAGCGCCTGCGCGACTATTCGCGCTTGCTCAGCCGCCTCGTGCTGGAATTGACCAACGCCGACCTGATGGCCTCCACCGCCTCAGGCGGCGCCGTCGCGCGCAATATGCAGGACAACCTGCAGCGCCAGCACCAGGCCATGGTGCGCCTGCATGACCGGCGCTGGCTGACCTTGCAGTCGGCCAGCCGCGAGGTGGGCAGCTTTGATGGCGAGATCGGCGTGGACGGCGAATACAACCCGGACAGCGGCTTCGACACGGCCCCCAACCCCGAAGCGCGACGCGTGGGCCTGCATGCGCTGGGCGACTATCAGCTGACCCCGAGCCTGAACATCGGCGCCAGCCTCAGCTACCTCAACGGCCGCGATAAGCTTGAGCATCGCGGCAAGCTGGACAGCGACACCTGGCAAGCCGCGGCCTACGCCCTGCTCAACGATGGCGGGCCGAGCTGGCTGGCCGGCGACCTGAGCATCGGCCACAGCCGCTTCGAGTCCAAGCGCAACCTGCTGATCCAGGCGAATGGCGGACCGATCCTGCTCAACCAGCAATTGACCGGCAGCACCGACGCCCTGACCCTGGGCGCACGCGTGCTCGGCGGTTACGACTTTGACTTCGGCGCCATCAAGAGCGGGCCTTTCGCCGGCCTGGACTACAGCCACTCGCGTATCGATAAATTCCGCGAAAAGCAGGACCTGCGCACGGCCCTGACGTACGAAGAACAGTCCTTCGATTCCCTGGAAGCCAGCCTCGGCTGGCGTGTGCGCGGCGCTGTCGCCCTGCCATACGGCCTCAACCTGATGCCTTACGGCGACATCGCCTGGGTCAAGGAACTGGGCGACGGCCGCCTGGACGACCTGCAACTGACCGCCCGCGCCGACGACCAGGCACGCACGGCCAAGCTGGGCTCAGCGGACAAGAGCTTTGGTCGCGCGCAAGTCGGCAGCCAATTGGCGATCACCCCGCAGCTGGGTGTATTTGCCGAGGTCAACGGCCGCCTGGGTCACAGCGAGGGCAGCCAGACCGGCTATTCGCTGGGGGTGCAATGGATGTTCTGATCAGGGCTTCTTGAACACGTAGAACAGGTTCGGCTCACTGGTCAGGTACAGCGTACCGTCATCGTCCATGGCGATCCCTTCGGCCTGCGGCACGCGTTTTTTCAGGCCATGGCGCCCGTTGAGCAGCGACAAACTGCTCAACGGGCGACCGTCGATATCCAGTTCCAGCACCAGGAACGACTCATCCGACAGCGCCAGCAGATGGCCGCTGCGCTCATCGTATTGCAGGCTCGACAGGTCACGCACAAACAACCCGGCATCACGCTTGGGGTTGTTGACCACGTGCACCGAGTAGGTTTTTTCCGGTTTGAAGTGGGGAAACCCGTGGATCTCGTAGATCAGCATCGGGTCGCGCTCCTTGGCCACGAACAGGCGCTTGCCCACCGAGTCGTAGGCCAGGCCTTCAAAGCCCTTGTTGCTGCCGACATGCAGGCCCAGGGTCATCTGTTCCGCATCCGCCGCATCGAGGAATTGGGTGTCGTCGTCCACGTGCACCTTAATCAACCGCTGCTGGCGCTCATCGCTGATGACATAAATGCCTTCGCTGATGAACTCGACCGCCTCGGCATCGCCAAAGCCCACCAGGGCAATGCGCCGCAGGATCTTGCCGTCCAGCGACAGCTCGATCAGCTCGGGGTTTTTATTGGTGACGGTAAACAGGCTTTTGCGCACCGGGTCGAAGGTCAGGGCCGACACGTCGCTGTCGAGGCCTTCGATGACCTGGGCCTCAAGGACTACGCGGTAATCGGCCAGGCCGATGGAGGCCGCGCCGACAGGCTGGCGCCACGCCTGGAGGTTGAACCAGGCGCGCTCGAACAGGCGAAAATGTTGCGCAACCACCCCGGCGCTGACCAAGGCGATCAGCACAAGCATGAAAAGAATAGGTTTGGGGCGGACAAGTCGGCGCATCGGGCGGGCTCAAAGTCAAAAGTGGCGCATGAATATCACGCCCGTCTGAATTTAAACTTAAACGCGCCCTGTTGTCTGGCGAACGCCGTTCTTAGAGAACTATCCGACGTAACCGGTGTGCTATTTCTGCTTTTCGAAGCGATAGAACAGATTCGGCTCGCTGACCATGTACAGGTTGCCGTCTTCGTCCATCGTCACGCCTTCCGCCCTTGGAATGGTGTCCTTGAGCCCGTTGAAACCACCCAACAGGGTCATGAAGCTGACTTGCTCGCCCTTTTCATCCAGCTCCAGCAGCAGATGGGAATCGGCCGACAGCACCAGCAGGTGCCCGGTGCGCGGGTCCACCGCCAGGGCCGACAGGTTGCGCATGTCCAGTTCGGTGCTGGTCAGCTTTTGCTTGTCGCCTGCCAGGGTCTGGCTGCCGTCGCTTTTCCAGGTAAACAGCGCCGGTGGGCGTTCTTCGCCGAGCACGATCTGTTGGTTGCGCTTGTCCCAGGTGATGCCTTCAAAGGCTTTGTTCTGGTTTTTCGACGGGCCCAGGTCATAGCTGGGGAAGTCGGCCTTGTTCAACTGGGTGGTGCTGGCATCGAGCTTGACGATGGTCAGGCTGTGCTCGCGCTCATCGACCACGGCCATCAGGCCGTTTTCCAGGACGGTCACGCCTTCCGGGTTGCTCCAGCCGTTCAACGGCATTTTGCGCAGCACGTCGCCTTGCAGGCTCAACTCGACCAGAAACGGGTTTTTGCCCATGACGGAAAACAGGGTTTTGCTCTGCGGATTGTAGGAGACGTCCGAAGCCTCATCCTTCTCCATCCCCGGCAACAGCTTGCCATCGATCACCGCGTGATAGTCCGGCAGCCACACGCTCTGTTGGCGTTCGGCGGAGGTTTCGAAGCGCTCCAGCACCCACAGCACACCGCGATCGTCCCAGTGCATGGCCCAGGCCACGCCGTAGGAAATCACGCCGGCCAATAGCAGCCAGGAATACCAGCGCAGGGCGAAACGCGAACGCGGCTTGGAGGTACTGCTGGGCAGGGTGACGGCCATGGGGCGCTTATTCCGGAAAGTCAGCGTTAGGTGATAGCACAGGATCAGGAAGCCCGCGCGCAAGAGGCTGAGGATTATCCGGATGGGGTGTGAAAAAAATGCAAAGAACTGGATTTTGCAGACACACCAAAAACCAGTGTGGGAGCGGGTTTGTGTGGGAGCGGGCTTGCTCGCGAAAGCGGTGGATCAGTCAACTAATTCAGCGACTGACACTCCGCA
>NZ_JANLGL010000328.1:0-4439 GCF_024655625.1 Pseudomonas sp. 18.1.10 | reverse complement strand
GCATCAACTCGGTTTGTCTGATGTACCGAGTTGTCTGCATCGCAGGCAAGCCAGCTCCCACACAAACCAGCTCCCACAGGTTGATCGGTGTTGTGTCAGTTCTGGCGCTTGGGCAGTTCGATCAGCACTTTGAGCCCGCCCAACTCGCTTTCCTGCAACTGCAACACCCCGCCCCACACCTCGACGATATCCCGCACGATCCCCAACCCCAGGCCATGCCCATCGATCTGTTCATCCAGGCGCGTGCCCCGGCTGAACACCTGGTCGCGCTGGCCTTCGGGGATGCCGGGGCCGTCGTCTTCCACTTCCAGCAAGTAACAGCGCTCGGTTTCGCTGACGCTCAAACGCACGTCGGCATCCGCCCATTTGCAGGCGTTGTCCAACAGGTTCCCCAGCAATTCCAGCAGGTCGGCACGGTCCCACGGCAGTTGCAGGCCGGGCGCTGCGTGGTAGCTCAGGTCCAGGTGTTCGCCGTGGATCATGTTCAACGTGGCCAGCAGGCTCGGTAACTCCTTCTCGCAGTCGAACAAGGCGCCGGGCAAGGTTTCACCGGCCAGGCGGGCGCGGTTGAGTTCGCGGCCGAGGCGTTGTTGCACCTGTTCCAGCTGGTCGCGCAACAGCCTGGCCAGCTCGGGATGGTCCTTGAGTTGCTCGCTTGCGGCCACGCTCAACAGCACCGCCAACGGGGTTTTCAGGGCATGGCCAAGGTTGCCCAGGGCATTGCGCGAGCGTTTGAGGCTGTCTTCGGTGTGCGCCAGCAAGTGGTTGATCTGCGCCACCAGCGGCTCCAGCTCCAGCGGCACCTGGGTGTCGAGTTGCGAGCGCTGGCCCTGTTGCAGTTGGGCGATCTGGTTACGTGCGGTTTCCAACGGACGCAAGGCCCGGCGCACGGTGACCCGTTGCAACACCAACACCAGCAGTAGCGCCGCCAGGCCCAGCACCAGACCGATCTGACGCATCAGGCGAAAGCTTTCACGCACCGGCGTGTAGTCCTGGGCCACGCTGATGGAAATCGCCTGGCCGAAGCGTTTGTAGTCCTCACGCAGCACCAGCAATTGCTGGCCTTCCGGGCCCAGTTGCAGATTGCCCTTGAGCCCGGCCTCAGGCAGGTACGGCAGATCCTGGTCCCACAGGGAGCGGGAGCGCCAATGTTTGTCGGCAAAATCGATACGGAAATAGTGCCCGGAAAACGGGCGCTGATACGCCGGTGACAAGCGCTTCTCATGCAACTGCAAACCCTCGGGGCCGCGCACCAGCGCCACCAGCAGGCTCTCGCTGTCGTTGCGCAGGCCCGCCTCCAGGTAACGCTGCAAACCGGCTTCGAACAACCACAGACTGGTTTGCGCCAGTGCGATGCCGACGATCACCATCACACTTATCAGGCCCAGGCTCAGGCGCCGTTGAATCGACCTCATGCGGGGCTGGCGCCAAACCGGTAACCCTGGCCACGGCGGGTTTCGATCACGCTGCGACCCAGCTTGCGGCGCAGGTGGTTGACGTGGACCTCCAGCACGTTGGAATCGCGCTCCGTTTCGCCGTCATACAGGTGTTCGGCCAGGTGGCTTTTCGACAGGATCTGCTCGGGGTGCAACATGAAATAGCGCAGCAGGCGAAATTCGGCGGCGGTCAGCTGGATTTCCGCGCCGTCGCGCAGCACGCACTGGCGCCCCTCATCCAGATGCAGGCCGGCCGCTTGCAGGGTGGGCTGGTTGGCCTGGCCGTGGGAGCGGCGCAGCAAGGCCTGGATGCGCAAATACAGTTCTTCCGGGTGAAACGGTTCGCTCAGGTAATCGTCAGCGCCCGCCTTGAGCCCTTCGATGCGCTCGGCCCAGGAATCACGGGCGGTGAGCACCAGTACCGGGATGGCCAGCGCGGCGGCGCGCCACTGCGCCAGCACGTCAAGCCCCGGCAGGCCAGGCAGGCCGAGGTCGAGAATAATCAGGTCATAGGGCTCGCTGCGCCCCTGGTACACGGCGTCGCGCCCGTCGGCCAGCCAATCGACGGCGTAGCCCTGGCGTTGCAGGCCGGCCAGCAGTTCATCGGCCAACGGTACGTTGTCTTCCACCAGCAGCAGGCGCATCAGTCTTCCTCGTCTTTGATCAACGCACCCGTGGTCGCGTCAAGCTTGATCTCTCGCACCACGCCTTCGGCGGTGACCAGTTCCACTTCATAGGCATACCGGCCGTGCTTCTTCTCAAGCTCGGCCTCCAATAATCGGGCGCCCGGGTGGCGCGCCATGGCTTGGTCCAATAGCCGTTCCAGAGACAGGATCACCCCTTGCTGGCGCAATGCAAAGGCTTCGTCCTGATCGAGGTCACGGGCCGCCAGGCTTGAGCAAAAAGCCAGGAGCACCCACGCGATTCGACTGCCGGCACGTAAATTTACCTTCATTAGGTTTCCTGATGATTCTTGAGAACCTGCCCGGTGAGCGCGTCCAATTCAATTTCCCACTCGATGCCGTTGGCATCTTCCAGTTCGACTTGGTAGAGGTACTTGCCGTACTCCTCGTCGAGGTCGGTGTCCAGCAGCGTCGAGCCGGGATGCAGGGCCAGGGCCGTGGCTTCCAGCTGGTCAAAGGCGACAATAGTAACAGTGCCGGGTAACTTCAGCGTCTTGTCGGGGTCCACTGCCCAGGCCTGTGGCGCCAGAGACGCCATGATACTGGCGGTGACCAGCGCTGTGAGGCGCTTCATGATAAGTCTCCGTTTCAGGATATTTTTCCTACGCCGGCCACCGTAACCGCTGCAACTTAACTGAAACTGAATTGCCACCATGGCATTCTTGCCCCAACCCCTACCGCGACAGAGACCGGTATGACAGCCATTCACATCAAGTTTCCCGCGCTGACGCTCAAGGCCGGCAAACGGGCCTTTGCGCGCATTCGTGAGCAAGGCCTCAAGCCTGCCGATGTCGGCATCCTCCCCGGCGCAGCCGGTGGGCCCAAGGCGCTGGGTATCCAGGGCCTGGACCTGGCCCTGTTTGGCGACTGGCTGCCCCGCGCGCCACGGGAACGTGCGCTGATTGGCGCGTCCATCGGCTCCTGGCGGTTTGCCAGTGCCTGCCTGCCCGACCCCGTGCACGGCCTGCTTGACCTCGGCCGCCTGTACAACGAACAGCGTTTTGCCAAAGGCGTGACCATGGCCGAGGTCACCCAGAGCTGCCAGCGCATGCTCGACGACCTGCTGGCCGGCCGTGATGCTCGGGTGTTGGACAACCCGGACTATCGCCTGAACATCATGGTGGTCAAAAGCCATGGCCTGCTCGCCGACGACCACCGAGGCCGCCTGGGCCTGGGCCTGTCATCGGTGATTGCCGACAACCTGCGGGGCCGCGCGCGGCTGGCACGGCATTTCGAACGGCTAATCATCCACGACCCGCGCCAGGCGCCCCCGGTGCACCCGTTGACGGACTTCCCGTCGCGCTTCCTCGCCCTGGAGCCCGGCAACCTGCGCCAGGCCCTGCTGGCCTCCGGTTCGATCCCCATGGTGATGCAAGGCGTGCGCGACCTGCCCGGCGCAGGCGCTGGCACCTACCGCGACGGCGGCCTGCTGGATTATCACCTCGACCTGCCCTACCACGGCGACGACATCGTGCTGTACCCGCACTTCACCGACCGGGTCATCCCCGGCTGGTTCGACAAGGGCCTGCCGTGGCGCCGCAGCAATCAACAGGGTTTGCAGGACGTGTTGCTGCTCGCGCCGTCCAAGGACTACCTGGCCCGCCTGCCCCACGGCAAACTGCCAGACCGCAGTGACTTCAAGCGCTTCCTCGGCGATGACGCGAGCCGCAACAAATACTGGCAAACCGCGATGAGCGAGAGCCAACGGCTGGGGGATGAATTCCTGGCATTGGCCGATAACGGCCAGTTGGGCGAACACCTGCAAGCCCTTTGACCCAGCGGTATGCGCGGCGGCGGAGCAAGCTGTTAAACTCGCCGCCTGCCAGATACCTGACCGAGCTGAAAATACTGTGGAAATCTTCAAAGAGTTTACCTTCGAGTCCGCTCACCGCCTGCCGCACGTGCCGGACGGCCATAAATGCGGGCGCCTGCATGGGCATTCGTTCAAGGTGGCGATCCACCTGAGCGGCGACCTCGACCCCCATACCGGCTGGATTCGCGACTTCTCGGAGATCAAGGCGATTTTCAAGCCGCTGTATGAGCGCCTCGACCACAACTACCTCAACGACATCCCCGGCCTGGAAAACCCCACCAGCGAAGTGCTGGCCAAGTGGATCTGGACCGAGTTGAAACCCCTGCTGCCGGAGCTCAGTGCGATTCGTATCCATGAGACCTGCACCAGCGGTTGCATCTATCGCGGTGAGTGATTCGACACTGTGAAAAAGCCACCTGTGGCGAGGGAGCTTGCTCCCGCTGGGGCGCGAAGCGGCCCCTGCTCTTTGTTGAAAAGCGTGGGACTGCTACGCAGTCCAGCGGGCTG
>NZ_JANLGL010000327.1:0-4470 GCF_024655625.1 Pseudomonas sp. 18.1.10 | reverse complement strand
TCAGTGACAGATGTACTGACTGACACACCGCTTTCGCGAGCAAGCCCGCTCCCACATTTGGACCGCGTTTCTCTCCCCCCATCCGCGCTTTGCCCCTCCATCACCCAAATCAATCTTGCTATCCACCCTCCATTTGCGCACTTAGACTCGGGCCTATTCCCACATAGGTAAGCCGCCATGTCCGAGACGCTGCTCAGTTCCCGCAATCTGGCTTTCGAGCTGTACGAAGTCCTCGATGCCGAGGGCCTGACCAGGCGCGAGCGGTTTGCCGAGCACAATCGGGAAACGTTCGATGCGGCCATCAGCACCGCTCGAAACATCGCCGAAAAGTACTTCGCCCCCCATAACCGCAAGAACGACGAAAACGAACCGCGCTACGAAAACGGCGCAGCCGTCCTGATTCCCGAGGTCAAGCCGGCCGTCGATGCCTTCCTCGAAGCCGGTTTCCTCAACGCCGCGCGCAGTTTCGACGCCGGAGGCATGCAGTTGCCCACCCTGCTCTCCCAGGCATGCTTTGCGCACTTCCAATCGGCCAACGCCGCGTCCACGTCCTACCCGTTCCTGACCATGGGCGCCGCCAACCTCATTGAAAGCTTCGGCACCGAGGAGCAGAAGCAACGCTTCCTGCAACCCATGATCGACGGGCGCTTTTTCGGCACCATGGCCCTGACCGAACCCCATGCAGGCTCGTCGCTGTCGGATATTCGTACACGCGCAGAACCTGCGGCTGACGGCACCTATCGACTCAAGGGCAACAAGATCTTCATCTCCGGCGGCGACCACCCGTTGTCGGAAAACATCGTGCACATGGTATTGGCCAAGCTGCCGGACGCCCCCGCCGGGGTGAAGGGCATTTCGCTGTTTATCGTGCCCAAGTTCCTGGTCAACGATGACGGCAGCCTGGGGGAGCGCAACGATGTGGTGCTGGCCGGGCTGTTCCACAAGATGGGCTGGCGCGGCACCACGTCCACTGCGCTGAACTTCGGCGATAACGGCAACTGTGTCGGCTATCTGGTGGGCAAGCCGCACCAGGGCTTGAGTTGCATGTTCCAGATGATGAACGAAGCGCGTATCGGCGTGGGCATGGGCGCGGTGATGCTGGGCTATGCCGGTTACCTGTATTCCCTGGAGTACGCCCGCGAGCGCCCTCAGGGCCGCCTGCCGGACAGCAAAGACCCTACGACTGCACCGGTGTCGATCATCCAGCACGCCGATATAAAACGCATGCTGCTCACGCAAAAAGCCTACGTCGAAGGCGCCTTTGACCTCGGCCTGTACGCCGCGCGCCTGTTTGACGACACCACCACCCTGGCCACCGAAGCCGAGCGCAAACAGGCCCACGAACTGCTGGACCTGCTCACACCCATCGTCAAATCCTGGCCGTCGGAGTTCTGCCTCAAAGCCAACGAACTGGCGATCCAGATCCTCGGCGGCCACGGCTACACCCGCGAATACCCGGTGGAACAGTACTACCGCGACAACCGCCTGAACCCGATCCATGAAGGCACCCACGGTATCCAGTCCCTCGACTTGCTGGGGCGCAAGCTGGCGCAGAACGGTGGTGCAGGCTTGAAACAACTCATACGACTGATCGCCGAAACCGGCGCACGGGCGCAGGAATACCCGTCGCTAATTGACCTGCGGGACCCCTTGGAACACCTGGTCAACCGCCTGCAAAGCGTGACCATCGGTCTGCTGACGGATCTCGCCCAGGGCAAGGTCAACAGCAGCCTGGCGAACTCTGCACTGTACTTGAAGGTGTTTGGGCATACGGTGATTGGCTGGCGCTGGCTGGAACAGGCAATTCGCGCCGAAGAAGGGCTGGCTAAGGGCAATGCGGCCGACACGGCCTTCTATAGAGGCAAGCTCCAGGCCGCCCGCTACTTCCTGACCTGGGAAGTACCGGGCTGCCATCATGAACTGGCGATTCTGGAGGCACGCGATGATACGTGCCTCGCGATGCAGGACGAATGGTTCTAAGGCTGCCCGATCGCCTTGGCAATCACATCGACCGTGGCGCTGACTTGCTCTTGGTAACGGTCGAGTTCCTCCTGGTGCGCCTGCTGCATTTCAATCTGCTCGGCGCACAGATTCAGCGCCGCCAGCACCAGTAATTTGTCGCCGATCAGCGTCGGATACTTCTTCTTGGTGGTGGCCAGGGAGGCCTTGAGCATGGTCACGGCGTGCATCAGGGTTTTGTCTTCCCCGGCTGGCGCCTTGATCGAGTAATCCTCTCCGAGAATCGAAACGACCTTTATCCCTTCATTCATGCGCCGACAGGACCTGCGCTCACGCGCTCAACCAGTGCTTGGATACGCGCGGCGGTAGCACCGTGCTTTTCTTCCTGTTCCATCAGGTTCAATTGCAGGCTGTCGTTCTCATCCTTGGCGCGGGCCAGTTCGGCCTTGAGGGATTCGTTGCTGCCCAGCAGATCCTGGTTCTGCTGTACCAGGTCGCCGACCAGTTGTTCCAATTGGCTTAGGGATGTTTCTAACATTTTGATTTCTCGGGCTTTTTCAAAGGGCGGTGACGATAAAGAAAATTCACCTCGGATGCCAGGGTTATCCCCGGCGCGCAGCCCGATTGTTAAGGGCCGGGCCGCACTTTCGAGCCTTAGTGACTGCAATTCGCCGATCTGGTTCCTGACGCTCATCGGGTGCGACAAAAACGCACATGCCCCTTTAGACTTTAGTCGTACGACCGATAGAGAAGCATCCCCCCTCTCATGGCCGCACGGATCGCGCTTCTCCCCAGGATTCCAGCATGTCCCTTCGTAATATGAATATCGCGCCGCGCGCCTTTTTAGGCTTCGCGTTTATCGGCGCGCTCATGTTGTTTCTCGGTGTGTTCGCCCTGAACCAGATGAGCAAGATCCGTGGTGCCGCCGAAGACATCACCGTGTCCAGCGTGCCGAGCATTCGCGCCCTCGACGAGTTCACCCAACTGACCCTGCGCCTGCGCGTGCTGTCATACCGCCTGCTGACCAACCGCGAGCCGGATGTACAGCAAAAAACCCTGGACACCTTCGAACTGCGCGACCAGCAGATCCGCGCCGCCCAGGGCATTTATGAAAAGCTGATCGACAGCCGTGAAGAACGTGCCGCCTACGATGAGTATGTGAGCCTGCTGGGCCAGTACCGCCAGATCGAATCGCGCATGAAAAGCCTGTCCCAGGCCAATCAGGTCGACGCCCTGCGCACGCTGATCAACACCGAGCTGCTGAGCAACTCCGAGCAGGTCAACGCCGTGCTGGCGCGCTTGCTGGACATCAACAACACCATGGCCCTGGTCACCAACCAAGAAGCCAAGGACCAATACGACCTGGCCTTCAAGCTGGTCGTCGGCCTGCTGATCCTCGCAACCGCATTGACCGTGCTGTTCGCCTGGCTGTTGACCCGCAGCATCACCCTGCCGATCTCCCAAGCCCTGGAAGCCGCCGAAGAAGTCGCCGAAGGCAACCTCACGCGCCCGATCAAGGTCGATGGCAATGACGAAGCCGGGCGCCTGTTGGCCGCCATGGCCAAAATGCAGGACAAGCTGCGCGACACCCTGCAACGCATCGCCGGTTCCGCCACCCAGCTGGCCTCGGCCGCCGAAGAGCTGAACGCCGTCACCGACGAGAGCGCCCGTGGTTTGACCCAGCAAAACAACGAGATCGAGCAGGCCGCCACCGCCGTCAACGAGATGACCAGCGCCGTGGAAGAAGTCGCACGCAATGCGGTCAGCACCTCCGAAGCCTCGCGCAACGCCACCACCTCCGCCGGCGACGGCCGTGATTTGGTGCAAGAGACCGTCAGCGCCATCGAACGCATGAGCGGCGATGTGCAAGCCACCGCCACGCTGATTGGCGACCTGGCCAATGAGTCGCGGGATATCGGCAAGGTGCTGGACGTGATTCGCGGCCTGGCCGACCAGACCAACCTGCTGGCCCTCAACGCCGCCATCGAAGCCGCCCGCGCCGGTGAAGCCGGCCGTGGTTTTGCCGTGGTCGCCGACGAAGTGCGCGCACTGGCCCACCGCACCCAGCAGTCCACCAGCGAGATCGAGCGGATGATCGGCAGCATCCAGGCCGGCACCGAGCACGCCGTGGATTCGATGCGCAACAGCACCGAGCGTGCAGAATCGACGCTGAACATCGCCAAAGGCGCAGGGATATCGCTGGATACCATCAACACCGCGATTGTCGAGATCAACGAGCGCAACCTGGTGATCGCCAGCGCGGCGGAAGAACAGGCGCAAGTGGCGCGGGAAGTGGACCGCAACCTGGTGAACATCCGCGATCTGTCGGTGCAATCGGCGACGGGCGCCAGCCAGACGAGTGCGGCGAGTAATGAGTTGTCACGCTTGGCGGTGGACTTGAATGGGATGGTGAGTCGTTTCCGCCTCTAACTGACACACCTCGGTCAAAAATGTGGGAGCGGGCTTGCTCGCGAATGCGGTGTATCAGTCGCCAGATGCATTGACTGGCAC
>NZ_JANLGL010000326.1:0-4527 GCF_024655625.1 Pseudomonas sp. 18.1.10 | reverse complement strand
GTTCCAACATGAGAATGCGGTCGAATGTGGGAGCGGGCTTGCTCGCGAAGAGGCCCTATCAGACGCCGCGAGGCTTCCTGACCAACCGCAACCCCGCAATCACCAACGCAAACACCGCAAACGCGGTGTTGTACAACGCCAGCGCCGGCAACCCGAACACCATCCCCAGCACCGCCAGCCACCAGCCCACGCGGCCCGGCACCAAGAACGCGACAACCGACGCAATCAACGCCACCCAACCCAGCACCTTGAAGTGAATCATCAAGCCCAGGTTCGAACGCAACTGGCATTCCCACCGCCCGGCTTCGTCGGCGCAGATCCCCACCCAACTGCCATCCTCCATAAAGCCATAACGCGCGCCATAACTGGCAGCCAGCCACAGCGGCAGGGCAATAAGCAGCAAAATCAACGGCAAGCGACGGGACATGGGGCACTCCGATAGGCAAAAACGGCGCTCAGCTTAATGCCCCGGCAGCCGTTAGCAAGGCGCATACACACAATTAGTCTCCACCAAAGCGTGGCAAAGTGTATCGTCTGGCTACTATTACCCCGATTCCGACGTTATTTTCCGACATTTCGTGCCGCGTGATGGCACTTCGGCGACAGCGCGGTGGTCATAGCCTGCGAACTTCATTTAGCACGTTTCCTCTTAGGGATTTAGTCATGCTCCGTTCCTTGCGCTGTGCCGCCCTGTTGGGCAGCCTTTTTCTGAGTGCGTCAGCACTGGCGGTCGATATCGACCAAGCCAGCTATGGCTACCCTTTGACCAACCCGTTTGAAGCGACCATCGCCACCACCCCGCCCGACCTTCGGCCAAAACTGCCGAGCAACGACGAGATCAACCAATCCGACTACACCCTGACGATGCGCCCCGAGCGCGAGTTCAGCCTGCCCGACAACTTCTGGCCGGTAAAAAAACTCACCTACCGCATCGCCAAGCAAGACCGCGCCGCGCCGCTGATCTTCCTGATCGCCGGCACCGGTGCGCGGTTCGACAGCAGCATCAACGAATACCTGAAAAAGCTGTATTACCAGGCCGGCTACCACGTGGTGCAACTGTCATCGCCCACCAGCTTTGACTTCATCAGCGCCGCCTCACGCTTCGCCACCCCGGGGATCACCCAGGAAGATGCCGAAGACATGTACCGCGTGATGCAAGCCGTGCGCGCACAGAACGCATCCTTGCCGGTGACCGACTTCTACCTCACCGGCTACAGCCTCGGCGGCCTGGATGCGGCATTCGTGGCCAAACTGGACGAAACCCGCCGCAGCTTCAACTTCAAGAAAGTCTTGCTGCTGAACCCACCGGTCAACCTCTACACCTCGATCACCAACCTCGACAAGCTGGTGCAGACCGAGGTCAAGGGCATCAACAACACCACCACCTTCTATGAATTGGTGTTGAACAAGCTGACCCGCTACTTCCAGCAGAAAGGCTACATCGACCTCAATGACGCCCTGCTCTACGACTTCCAGCAGTCCAAGCAGCACCTGACCAACGAACAGATGGCCATGCTTATCGGCACCTCGTTCCGCTTCTCGGCGGCCGACATTGCCTTTACCTCGGACCTGATAAACCGTCGCGGCCTGATTATCCCGCCGAAGTACCCGATCACCGAAAGCACCAGCCTCACGCCGTTCCTCAAGCGCGCGCTGCAATGCGACTTCGACTGCTACCTCACCGAGCAGGTGATCCCGATGTGGCGTGCCCGCACCGACGGCGGCAGCCTGCTGCAACTGGTTGACCAGGTCAGCCTGTACGCCCTCAAGGACTACCTGCACAGCAGCAAGAAAATCGCCGTGATGCACAACGCCGACGACGTGATCCTCGGCCCTGGCGACCTCGGTTTCCTGCGTAAAACCTTCGGCGATCGCTTGACCGTCTACCCACTGGGCGGCCACTGCGGCAACCTCAATTACCGCGTCAACGCCGACGCCATGCTGGAGTTCTTCCGTGGCTAAATATCTTCTGCTGCTCGCCGCCTTGATGTGCGCGGGCGTGGCCAATGCCGACAACAGCAAGGCCCACGAGCCGATCAAGGTCGACTCCGACGGTTTCAAGGAGCCGCTGTCCAAGCTCAAGTTCAACCCCGGCATGGACCAGCGTGAGTTCGAGCGTTCGTCGCTCACCGCGCTCAACGTCTACGACCCGCTGGAGGCCTGGAACCGTCGGGTGTACCACTTCAACTACCGCTTCGACCAATGGGTATTCATACCCGTGGTCAACGGTTACACCTACGTGACCCCAAGCTTCCTGCGTACCGGCGTCAGCAACTTCTTCAACAACCTGGGCGACGTGCCCAACCTGTTGAACAGCCTGCTGCAACTCAAGGGCCATCGTTCCCTGGAAACCACCGGGCGCCTGCTGCTCAACACCACCGTCGGCATCGCCGGCCTGTGGGACCCGGCCACCGCCATGGGCCTGCCGCGCCAGAGCGAAGACTTCGGCCAGACCCTCGGCTTCTACGGCGTGCCCGGCGGCGCGTACCTGGTGCTGCCGGTCTTCGGCCCGTCAAACCTGCGTGACACCACGGGTTTGATCGTGGACTACACCGCAGAGAGCCAGATCAACTTCCTCAACGTGTCCGAAGTCAGCTCCAACCACCCGGAAATCTGGGCGCTACGCGCGGTAGACAGGCGCTACCAGACCAGCTTCCGGTATGGGCAGATGAACTCGCCGTTTGAATATGAAAAGGTGCGTTACATTTACACCGAATCGCGCAAGTTGCAGATTGCCGAGTAAACAACGCCCACAAAAAAGGCCATTCGATTGAATGGCCTTTTTTTATGACTGCAGGATCAAGCCTTCACGGTTTTCCAGAGTTTGCCGGCCACGCTGACCACCGCCAGCACCACCGCACCCGCAATGATCCCCGCGACGCCATTGAGCAATGTCGGTACCAGCCACGCCACCCCTACCGCGCCTTGGCTCACCGACTCGATCCAGTGATGCACCGCCGGCACCCCGTGAGTCAGGATGCCACCGCCCACCAGGAACATCGCCGCCGTACCAATCACCGACAGGCTTTTCATCATGTACGGTGCCGCCCGCAGGATCGCGCCGCCGATACTGCGCGCCAGCTGGCCGGGCTTCTGCGTCAGCCACAGGCCCAGGTCATCCAGCTTGACGATGCCGGCGACCAGCCCATAAACACCCACGGTCATGACGATGGCGATGCCGGAGAGCACGATCACTTGCTGCATCAACGGCGCATCCGCCACGGTCCCCAAGGTGATGGCGATAATTTCGGCCGAAAGGATAAAGTCGGTGCGAATCGCGCCTTTGATCTTGTCCTTTTCGAACGCCACCAGATCGGTTGCCGGATCGGCTACCGCTTCGACCCACTGCGCGTGCTCGGCCTTGTCCTCGTCCTTGCTGTGGAGAAATGTGTGCGCGAGTTTCTCAAACCCTTCAAAACACAGGTAAGCGCCGCCCAACATCAACAGCGGCGTAACCGCCCACGGCGCAAACGCACTGATTAACAACGCCGCCGGCACCAGGATCAGCTTGTTGACGAACGAGCCCTTCGCCACCGCCCACACCACGGGAATTTCCCGCTCGGCACGCACACCCGAAACCTGCTGGGCATTCAACGCCAGGTCGTCGCCCAGTACGCCCGCGGTTTTCTTCGCGGCCATTTTTGTCATCAAGGCAACGTCGTCGAGTACGGCGGCGATATCGTCGATCAGTACCAGTAAGCTGCTGCCTGCCATGAATCGGTCTTCCATAAAGTGGGATACGCCGAGCATAACGCGGCGCAAGGCTTTGCGGGCGCCTTGTTGAGGCTCGCGGATAGCCGGTGCTACCATGCGCAACCGCCAGTCTTGGCAAGGAAAGTCCAGGTTTATGAGCAGCATTCGCGAGCGCAACAAAGAAAAAATCCTGCGGGCGGCGAGCGAGGAGTTTGCCGACAAGGGCTTCGCCGCGACCAAAACCAGCGACATCGCCGCCAAGGCCGGGCTGCCCAAGCCCAATGTCTATTACTACTTCAAGTCCAAGGACAACCTCTACCGCGAGGTGCTCGAAAGCATTATCGAGCCGATCCTCGCCGCCTCCACGCCGTTCAACCCGGAGGGCGAGCCCAAGGAAGTGTTGAGCAACTACATCCGCTCGAAAATCCGCATCTCCCGCGACCTGCCGTTTGCCTCCAAGGTCTTCGCCAGCGAAATCATGCACGGCGCCCCACACCTGAGTGCCGAGCAGGTCGAGCAACTCAACGCCCAGGCCAGGCACAACATCGACTGTATCCAGAACTGGGTGGATCGCGGCCTGATCGCAGCGATTGACCCCAACCACTTGATGTTCAGCATCTGGGCGGCGACACAGACCTATGCGGATTTTGACTGGCAGATCTCGGCAATCACCGGCAAGGCCAAGTTGGATGAGGCGGATTATGAGGCGGCGGCGTTGACGATTATTCGGTTGGTGTTGAAGGGGTGTGAGCCGGACTGATGCACCGTGGTGCCTGCGCCATTCGCGAGCAAGCTGAACTGGCCTAATGATTTTGGACACTTCAATCGGGCGCT
>NZ_JANLGL010000325.1:0-4550 GCF_024655625.1 Pseudomonas sp. 18.1.10 | reverse complement strand
CAGAATGCGGTGTGTCAGTCAACTCATCAGGTGGCTGACACACCGCATTCGCGAGCAAGCCCGCTCCCACATTGGATCTCTGGTGTTTGCGGGATTGTGCAAGGATATACGCCCGCAGCCCGGCGTGGGCCGCACCTTACATTTCTTCACAGACGACCTACACAGCTTCACAGCACCCAGGCCACGCGGGCCTTAGGATGCACCGGTCATTATTGGGATAAGAGCATGTCGAAGAATCTGTTTGCGCCGTTTTGCCTGCTGGCCCTGACCCTTGCCCTGAGCGCGTGTGACCAGTCCGCCGCCGAGGCGCCGCAGATGCCCCTGGCCAAAGTGCGTATCGAAACCCTTGAAGCCAAGCCCCTGTCCATCAGCAGCGAGCTGAGCGGGCGCATCGCCGCGCCGCGCATTGCCGAGGTGCGCGCACGGGTGGCCGGCGTGGTGATGCAGCGGGTGTTCAAGGAAGGCCATGACGTCAAACAGGGCGACGTGCTGTTTCGCATCGACCCGGCGCCGTTCAAGGCCGACCTCGACAGCGCCCAGGCCAACCTGAGCAAGGCCGAGGCCAACGCGTTCCAGGCGCGCCTGCAAGAGCAGCGCTACAGCCAACTGGTGGCCGACAAGGCCATCAGCGGCCAGGACTACGACAACGCCCGCGCGGCGCGGCGCCAGACCAACGCCGAAGTCGCCGCCAACAAGGCCGCCGTGGAGCGCGCCAGGCTGAACCTGGGCTACGCCACCGTGACTGCGCCGATTTCCGGGCGCATCGGCCGTGCCCTGGTGACCGAGGGGGCGCTGGTGGGCCAGAACGAGGCCACGCCGCTGGCGATCATCCAGCAACTGGACCCGATCCACGCCGACCTCACCCAGTCCACCCGCGAGCTGAACGACCTTCGCCGCGCCTTCCGCGCCGGCAGCTTGAAGCAAGTTGGCCAGGACCAGGCCAAGGCCACGCTGATCGAGGACGACGGCAGCCTGTACCCGTTGCCGGGCAAGTTGCTGTTCGCCGAGATCAGCGTCGACCCGGGTACCGGGCAGATCATCCTGCGCAGCGAATTCCCCAACCCGGACCTCGACCTGCTGCCCGGCAGTTTTGTGCGGGTGCGCCTGGAACAGGCCGTCGACAAGCAAGGCATCAGCGTGCCGCAACGCGCCATTACCCGCGACAGCGCCGGCATCCCCATGGTGCTGCTGCTGGACGCCGAGCAAATCGTCAGCCAGCAACCGGTGGAGCTGGGTGCGGTGATCGACGACCGCTGGGTGGTCAGCCACGGCCTCAAGCCCGGCGACCGCATCGTCGTGGAAGGCCTGCAACACGCCCGCCCCGGGGAAAAAGTCGAGGTGGACAACAGCCCCACTTCTGGCCAGCTCGCAAAGGAATAATCCGCCATGCCGCAGTTCTTTATTGACCGCCCGATCTTCGCCTGGGTGGTGGCCCTGTTTATCCTGCTGGCCGGCTTGCTGGCCATCCCGCAGTTGCCGGTGGCGCAGTACCCCAACGTCGCGCCGCCGAAAGTCGAAATCTATGCGGTGTACCCGGGTGCGTCGGCGCAAACCCTGGATGAAAGCGTGGTCAGCCTGATCGAGCAGGAGCTCAACGGCGCCGATCACTTGCTGTATTTCGAATCCCAAAGCAGCCTCGGTTCGGCCACCATCACCGCCACTTTCCAGCCGGGCACCGACCCGGAGATGGCCCAGGTCGACGTGCAAAACCGCCTCAAGGCCGTTGAGCCGCGCCTGCCGCAGGCCGTGACCCAGCAAGGCTTGCAGGTGGAGAAAGTCTCCGCTGGCTTCCTGTTGCTGGTCACCCTCACCTCCAGCGATGGCAAGCTCGATGACGTCGCGCTCAGCGATTACCTGGCGCGCAACGTGATGAACGAGCTCAAGCGCCTGGACGGCGTGGGCAAGGCGCAGCTGTATGGCGCCGAACGGGCGATGCGCATCTGGATCGACCCGCAGAAGCTGATCGGCTTTAACCTCACGCCCGCCGATGTGAATGCGGCCATTAGCGCGCAGAACGCCCAGGTCTCGGCCGGCAGCATCGGTGATTTGCCGGGCACCAAAACCCAGGAAATCACCGCGGCGATCCTGGTCAAAGGCCAGCTGTCGACACCGGCGGAATTCGCCGACATCGTGCTCAAGGCCAACCCGGACGGCTCCACCGTGCGCGTCGGCGACGTGGCGCGGGTGGAAATCGGCAGCCAGGAATACCAGTTCTCCACGCGCTTGAATGGCAAGCCGTCCACCGCCGTCAGCGTGCAATTGGCGCCCGGCGCCAACGCGCTGAACACCGCGACCCTGGTGCGGGCGAAGATGGACGAGCTGTCGCGCTACTTCCCGGCAAACGTGGAGTACAAGATTCCGTACGACACCTCGCCCTTCGTCAAGGTCTCGATCACCAAGGTCGTCTACACCTTGCTGGAGGCCATGGCGCTGGTGTTTGCGGTGATGTTCCTGTTCCTGCAGAACGTGCGCTACACACTGATCCCGACGCTGGTGGTGCCGATTGCGCTGATGGGCACCTTTGCCACCATGCTGTTGTTGGGGTTCTCGATCAACGTGCTGACCATGTTTGGCATGGTGCTGGCCATCGGCATCCTGGTGGACGATGCGATTGTGGTGGTGGAGAACGTCGAGCGGATCATGGTCACCGAGGGCCTGTCGCCCAAGGAAGCCACGCGCAAAGCCATGGGCCAGATCACCGGGGCCATTGTCGGCATCACCCTGGTGCTGGTGGCCGTGTTCCTACCGATGGCGTTCATGGCCGGTTCGGTGGGGGTGATCTACCAGCAGTTCTCGCTGTCGATGGCCACCTCGATCCTGTTCTCGGCGTTCCTCGCCCTGACCTTGACCCCAGCCCTGTGCGCCACCTTGCTCAAGCCGATTGCCAAGGGCGAACACCACGCCAAGGGCGGTTTCTTCGGCTGGTTCAACCGGCGCTTCGAGCAGCTCACCGACCGTTATGAAGGCTGGGTGGCCTACGCCCTCAAGCGCAGCGGCCGTTACCTGCTGATTTACCTGGTGCTGCTGGTGGGCCTGGGCTGGATGTTCACGCGCCTGCCCTCCTCGTTCCTGCCGGTGGAAGACCAGGGCTACACCATCACCGACATCCAGCTGCCGCCCGGCGCCAGCAAGAACCGCACGGTGCAGGTGGCCGAGCAGATCGAAGCGCACAACGCCGGCGAGCCGGGGGTGGGCGATACCACCATGATTATGGGCTTCAGCTTCTCCGGTTCGGGGCAGAACGCCGCGTTGGCGTTTACCACGCTCAAGGATTGGTCGGCGCGCGGCAGCGCGGATTCAGCCATGGCGATTGCCGACCGCGCCAACATGGCGTTCAGCGAACTCAAGGACGCGATTGCCTACGCCATCCTGCCGCCGCCGGTCGACGGCCTGGGCACCTCCAGCGGCTTTGAGTTCCGCTTGCAGGACCGCGGTGGCGTCGGCCATGCGGCCTTGATGGCGGCGCGTACCGAGTTGCTCGCGGCGGCGGAAAAAAGCCCGATCCTCGCCAACGTGCGTGAAAGCGCCCTGGCCGAAGCGCCGCAGGTGCAGTTGCAAGTGGACCGCAAACAGGCCAACGCACTGGGGGTGTCCTTTGCCGATGTGGGCAACGTGCTGTCCTCGGCGATTGGTTCGGCCTATATCAACGACTTCCCCAACCAGGGCCGCATGCAGCGGGTGGTGGTGCAGGCCGAAGGCGACCAGCGCAGCCAGGTGGCCGATCTGATGAAGATCCATGTGCGCAACAAGGCCGGGAAGATGGTGCCGCTGTCGGCGTTTGTCGAAGCCAAGTGGACCCAGGGCCCGGCGCAGTTGACACGCTATAACGGCTACCCGGCCATCGCCATCAGCGGCGAAGCGGCCCCGGGGCACAGCACCGGCGAGGCGATGGATGAAATCCAGCGCCTGGTCAGCCAGCTGCCGGCGGGTTTGGGCCAGGAATGGACCGGGCTGTCGTTGCAGGAGCGTTTGTCCGGTGCCCAGGCGCCGTTGCTGTTGGGCCTGTCGTTGCTGATCGTGTTCCTGTGCCTGGCGGCGTTGTATGAAAGCTGGTCGATCCCCACATCGGTGTTGCTGGTGGTGCCACTGGGCGTGCTCGGCGCAGTGCTGGCGGTGAGCTTGCGCGGCATGCCCAACGATGTGTTCTTCAAGGTCGGCTTGATTACCATCATTGGCCTGTCGGCGAAGAACGCGATCCTGATTATCGAGTTTGCCAAGGACCTGTATGACCAGGGCGAAGACCTTATCAGCGCAACCTTGAAAGCGGCACGCCTGCGCTTGCGGCCAATCATCATGACCTCGCTGGCGTTCATCCTTGGCGTGGTGCCGTTGGCGATTGCCACCGGGGCCAGCTCGGCGAGCCAGCAGGCGATTGGTACGGGGGTGATTGGCGGGATGATTACGGCGACGCTGGCGGTGGTGTTTGTGCCGGTGTTTTTTGTGGTGGTGATGAAGCTGGTGAAGAAAAAACCTCGATAGCACGAACACCGCAGTTCCCCTTGTGGGAGCGGGCTTGCTCGCGAAAGCAGTGTGTCAGTCACCGGATGCAT
>NZ_JANLGL010000324.1:0-4569 GCF_024655625.1 Pseudomonas sp. 18.1.10 | reverse complement strand
GGATCAGTCAACTAATGCGTGGCTGACACACCGCATTCGCGAGCAAGCCCGCTCCCACATTTTTTTGCGTTTTGTTCATAATATGGGATGCAAATTTATATATTGAGATATTTCAAATGATCGGTTTATAGTCGCCTGCATCAGCACTCACTACCAAAAATAAAACAGGTGAAGCGATGCAGGCACAACCGTTGTCACTCCCCGCCGTGCCCGAGCCAACCTATGGCGAGCGGCTCAAAGACAAGGTGGTGATTATCACCGGTGCCGCCCAAGGCATTGGCGAGGCCATCGTCGCGTGCTTCCAGGCCCAGCAGGCGCGCCTGGTCATTGCCGATATCCAGGCTGAAAAAGTCGAGCACGTCGCCGCCCACTGGCGCGAACGCGGTGCGCAGGTCTACGCGCAAGCCGTCGATATCACCTCAAAGGAGCAATGGCAGGCGCTGGTCGAACAGGCCATCGCGCGCTTCGGTCGCGTTGATGTGCTGGTCAATTGCGCCGGGGTCAACGTGTTCCGCGACCCGCTGCAAATGAGCGACGAAGACTGGCGCCGCTGCTTCGCCATCGACCTCGACGGCGCCTGGTTCGGCTGCCGCGCGGTGTTGCCGCACATGATCGCGCAAGGCATCGGCAACATCATCAATATCGCCTCCACCCATTCCAGCCACATCATCCCCGGCTGCTTTCCCTATCCCGTGGCCAAGCATGGCCTGCTCGGCCTGACTCGGGCACTGGGCATCGAATACGCGCCCAAGGGCATCCGCGTGAATGCCATCGCGCCGGGCTATATCGAGACCCAACTCAACGTCGATTACTGGAACGGCTTTGCCGACCCCCACGCCGAGCGCCAGCGCGCCTTCGACCTGCACCCGCCCAAGCGCATCGGCCAACCGGTCGAGGTGGCGATGACGGCGCTGTTCCTGGCCACCGACGAGGCGCCCTTTATCAATGCCACCTGCCTGATGATCGATGGCGGGCGGTCTGTGATGTACCACGACTAACACTGTTCCAATAACAAGAAGAGGTGGTTCATGTTGAAGAAGACACTCGGCACCCTGGCCCTTGCGATGGCCTTCAGCGGTGTGGCATTCGCCGAAGACGTGAAGATCGGCTTCCTCGTCAAGCAGGCCGAAGAACCCTGGTTCCAGACCGAATGGGCCTTCGCCGAAAAAGCCGGCAAGGAACACGGTTTCACGGTGATAAAGATCGCCGTGCCCGATGGAGAGAAGACCCTGTCGGCCATCGACAGCCTGGCCGCCAACGGCGCCAAGGGCTTTGTGATCTGCCCGCCGGACGTGTCCCTCGGCCCGGCCATTGTCGCCAAGGCCAAGGCCAACGGCCTCAAAGTGATGGCGGTGGATGATCGCTTCGTCGATGCCAAGGGCAACTTCATGGAAGACGTGCCGTACCTCGGCATGGCCGCCTTTGAAGTCGGCCAGAAACAAGGCGCGGCCATGGCCGCCGAAGCGAAAAAACGCGGCTGGGACTGGAAAGACACCTACGCGGTGATCAACACCTACAACGAACTCGACACCGGTAAAAAACGTACCGACGGCTCGATCAAATCCCTCGAAGACGCCGGCATTCCCAAGGACCATATCCTTACCGCCGCGCTGAAAACCCTCGACGTGCCCGGCAGCATGGACGCCACCAACTCGGCCCTGGTCAAGCTGCCCAGCGCCGCGAAAAACCTGATTATCGGCGGCATGAACGACAACACCGTGCTCGGCGGCGTGCGCGCCACGGAAAGCGCCGGCTTCAAGGCGGCGAATGTGATCGGTATCGGCATCAACGGCACCGACGCCATCGGCGAATTGAAGAAAGCCGACAGCGGCTTCTTCGGCTCCATGCTGCCGAGTCCGCACATCGAGGGCTACAACACCGCGCTGGCGATGTACGAGTGGGTCACCACCGGCAAGGAACCGGAGAAGTACACGGCCATGGACGAAGTGACCCTGATTACCCGCGCCAACTTCCAGGAAGAACTGACCAAGATCGGGCTGTGGAAATGACCGCTGCGGCCCTGCGCTTTGACGGCATCGGCAAGACCTTTCCCGGGGTCAAGGCGCTGGACGGCATCAGCTTCAGCGCCCAGCCCGGGCAGGTGCACGCGCTGATGGGGGAGAACGGCGCGGGCAAGTCGACGCTGCTGAAAATCCTCGGCGGCGCCTATATCCCGAGCAGCGGCACGGTGCAGATTGGCGAGCAGACGATGGCCTTCAAGTGCGCGGCCGACAGCATCGCCAGCGGCGTGGCGGTGATTCACCAGGAACTGCACCTGGTGCCGGAAATGACCGTGGCCGAGAACCTGTTCCTTGGGCACTTGCCGTCGCGTTTCGGCGTGGTCAATCGCCGCCAGTTGCGCGAGCAGGCGCTGGCGTGCCTCAAGGGCCTGGCGGATGAAATCGACCCGGCCGAGAAGTTGGGGCGCTTGTCCCTGGGCCAGCGCCAACTGGTGGAAATCGCCAAGGCGTTGTCCCGTGGCGCCCATGTGATTGCCTTCGACGAACCCACCAGCAGCCTGTCGGCGCGGGAGATCGACCGCTTGATGGCGATCATCACGCGCTTGCGCGACGAAGGCAAAGTGGTGCTCTACGTGTCCCACCGCATGGAAGAGGTGTTCCGCATCTGCAACGCGGTGACGGTGTTCAAGGACGGGCGTTTTGTGCGCACTTTCGACGACATGCGCGCGTTGAGTCATGACCAGTTGGTGACCTGCATGGTCGGTCGCGATATCCAGGATATCTACGATTACCGCCCGCGCGAGCATGGCGAAGTGGCGTTGAAGGTCGACGGTTTACAAGGCCCCGGCCTGCGTGAACCGATCAGCTTCAACGTGCGCAAGGGCGAGATCCTCGGTCTGTTCGGGTTGGTGGGGGCAGGGCGCACCGAGCTATTCCGCGTGTTGAGCGGTTTGACCCGCAGCACTGCCGGAAGCCTGGAGCTCTGTGGCAAAAAACTGCACCTGCATTCACCGCGCGATGCCATCGGCGCCGGAGTGCTGCTGTGCCCGGAAGACCGTAAAAAGGAAGGCATCATCCCGCTGTCCAGCGTCGCCGAAAATATCAATATCAGTGCCCGTGGCGCCCATTCCGCGTTCGGCTGGCTGTTGCGCGACGGCTGGGAAAAGGGCAACGCCGACCAGCAGATCAAGGCGATGAAGGTCAAGACACCGAACGCCGAGCAGAAAATCATGTACCTCTCCGGCGGCAACCAGCAGAAGGCCATTCTCGGCCGCTGGCTGTCGATGCCGATGAAAGTCCTGCTGCTGGATGAACCCACGCGCGGTATCGATATCGGCGCCAAGTCGGAGATTTACCAGATCATCCATAACCTCGCGGCCCAGGGCATTGCGGTGATCGTGGTGTCCAGCGACCTGATGGAAGTGATGGGCATCAGCGACCGTATCCTGGTGATGAGCGAAGGCGCCCTGACCGGCGAAGTCAGCCGCGACCAGGCGGATGAAGCGCGGCTGTTGCAACTGGCTCTCCCGCGTTCGCGGGCTTGAAGAATTCGAGGTGAATGATGTCCGACGTAAAGACTGCAAAGGGCTTCTGGCCGGGTTTCAACCAACGCAAGTTCCTCGATGACTGGGTGATGCTGCTGGCGGCGCTGGGCATTTTTGTGCTCAGCGCGCTGTTTATCGACAACTTTCTTTCGCCGCTGAACATGCGTGGCCTGGGCCTGGCGATTTCCACCGTCGGCATCGCCGCGTGCACCATGTTGTTCTGCCTGGCGTCGGGGCACTTCGACTTGTCGGTGGGCTCGGTGATCGCCTGCGCCGGCGTGGTGGCGGGCATTGTGATCCGTGACACCGACAGCGTGGTGCTCGGCGTGTCGGCGGCATTGGCGATGGGCCTGGTGGTGGGGCTTATCAATGGCATCGTCATTGCCAAGCTGCGCATCAACGCGCTGATCGCGACGCTGGCGACCATGCAGATCGTGCGCGGCCTAGCGTACATCTTCTCCAACGGCAAGGCGGTGGGGGTGATGGATGAGCGCTTCTTTGTGTTCGGCAACGGCCAACTGCTGGGCGTGCCGGTGCCGATCATCATCACCGTGCTGTGTTTTGTGTTCTTTGGCTGGTTGCTGAACTACACCACCTACGGGCGCAATACCATGGCCATTGGCGGCAACCAGGAAGCCGCGCTGCTGGCGGGGGTGAACGTTGATCGCACCAAGATCATCATCTTCGCCGTGCACGGCTTGGTGGGCGCGTTGGCCGGGGTGATCCTCGCCTCGCGCATGACCTCGGGCCAGCCGATGATTGGCCAGGGGTTCGAGTTGACGGTGATTTCGGCGTGCGTGCTGGGCGGGGTGTCGTTGAGCGGTGGGATCGGCATGATCCGGCATGTGATTGCCGGGGTGTTGATTTTGGCGATCATTGAGAATGCGATGAACTTGAAGAACATCGATACCTTTTACCAGTATGTGATCCGGGGTTCGATCCTGTTGCTGGCCGTCATCATCGACCGCATGAAACAACGCTAGGGGCTCGGTCTAAACAGCACTGAAAATCCAATGTGGGAGCGGGCTTGCTCGCGAAAGCGGTGGATCAGTCAATACATCTGG
>NZ_JANLGL010000323.1:0-4591 GCF_024655625.1 Pseudomonas sp. 18.1.10 | reverse complement strand
AGTCGACAACTTCAGTGACTGACACTCCGCATTCGCGAGCAAGCCCGCTCCCACATTTGTTTCTCGGTGTGATTGGGGTCAGCGGCGGTCTGCTACTACGCCGATCAGTACCAATACGACCACCAACACCGGCGCCAAACTGTAGTTATTGAACTGGCTCAACCCCCGCACAATCCACGGCGTGGCGTAGATCAACGCCGCACCGCTGCCAATCATGCACAGCAACGCCATCAGCGGTACGCGCAACGCACCGGCCACGCTGCCCAGGCGCGCTTCGACCCAGCCCTTGATGTCGGCGCCAAACAGCACTAGCAAGCAGCCCACCAGGGCCAGGGAGATTTCCGACAGGTTGCTGCGGCTCCAGCGGGATACGGTGGCGAGCAGGTCGAGTACCAAATCCATTCGATTTCCTTAAGAGCTTCAGCTCAAAAACGTCTGCAACAGGTCATTGAGAAAGAGTTGCCCGCGGTCGGTCGCCGCCAGGCGTGACGGTTCGACCTGCATTAAGCCACTTTGTTCGGCCTCGCGGCGGCCTTCGTCCAGGCTGGCCAGCGCAAGGCCGGTGCGCTCGGCGTACAGCTTGGCTTCGACGCCTTCGGTGAGGCGCAAGGCGTTCATCAGGAACTCGAACGGCAGCTCCTCATTGGTCAGTTCTTTCGCGCCGGCCTGGAAGTTTTTTGCCGGGTTGAGGTAGTCCTTCGGTGCGCGGGTCTTCCAGGTACGCACGATGCGCCCGTCCGGGTGGCTGAGCTTGCCGTGGGCGCCGGCGCCGATTCCGATAAAGTCGCCAAAGCTCCAGTAGTTCAGGTTGTGCCGCGCCGGGCGGCCCGGTTGGGCATAGGCCGACACTTCGTACTGTGCGTAACCGTGTTCGGCGAGCAGCGCCTGGCCGGCTTCCTGGATGTCCCACAAGGTGTCGTCTTCCGGCAGCGCAGGCGGCTGGTTCCAGAACACGGTGTTGGGTTCCAGGGTCAGCTGGTACCACGACAAATGGGTTGGCTTGAGCGCGATGGCCTGGCGCAGGTCACTCAGGGCGTCGTCAAGGGACTGATCGGGCAAGCCGTGCATCAGGTCCAGGTTGAAGTTGTCGAACCCGGCCTGGCGCGCCATGCCCGCCGCGCGGATGGCTTCATCGCCATTGTGGATACGACCCAGGGCCTCAAGCTTTTCCTGCTGGAAGCTCTGGATGCCGATGGACAGGCGGTTGATCCCCAGCTTGCGGTACGCCACGAACTTCTCTTGTTCGAAGGTGCCGGGGTTGGCTTCCAGGGTGATCTCGATGTCGCCGGCAAACGGGATGCGCGCTTCCACGCCTTTGAGCAAGCGGCCGAGGGCTGCCGCACTGAACAGGCTCGGCGTGCCGCCGCCGAAGAAGATCGAACTCAGCTCGCGGCCGTAAACGGCGTGCAGGTCTTGATCGAGGTCCGCCAGCAGCGCGTCCACATACTCCTCTTCCGGCAGCACTTTGCTGGCGGTGTGGGAGTTGAAGTCGCAATAAGGGCATTTACGTACGCACCACGGAATGTGGATGTACAGCGCCAGGGGCGGCAGCAGCGGCAGGGCCGCCCGTGGCGTTTGCGCGCCGCCGTGGATCAGCGGCTGCGCAGAGGTGTTTTGGGTCATTTCAGGCTCAGGCGTTGGCGCAGCAAATCCATTGCGCGGGCGCGGTGGCTGATCTGGTTCTTGTCGGCCGGGCTCAGTTCGGCGCTGGAGACATTACGCTCCGGCACCCAGAACAGCGGGTCATAGCCAAAGCCATGCTCACCGCTGGCCGCATGCAGGATGCGCCCGTGCCACAGGCCTTCGCACAGGATCGGCAACGGGTCATCGGCGTGGCGCACCAGGGCCAGCACGCAGACGAACTGCGCGCCACGCTCGGCATCCGGCACGCCCTTGAGGGCGTCCAGCAGCTTGGCGTTGTTGGCCGCGTCGCCCTTGCCATCGGCATAACGCGCCGAATAGATGCCCGGGGCGCCGCCGAGGAAGTCCACCGCCAGGCCCGAGTCGTCGGCCAGGGCCGGCAGGCCGGAGAGGCGTGCGGCATTGCGGGCCTTGAGGATGGCGTTCTCGACGAACGACAGGCCGGTTTCTTCCGGCTCTACCTGGCTGAACTCGCCAATCGAGCGCAAGTGCACCGATTCGCCGAGCATGGCCTGCAGTTCCTTGAGTTTGCCGGCGTTATGGCTGGCCAGTACGAGTTGGGTGAGTTTCATCATTCGGCCGGGAATTGTTCTTGGTTGAATTGGAAGCTATGGGCTTTGCCGCCGGTTTCAACGTTGATGGTAAACGTCTTGTATTCACGCTGGGTGACGGAGTAGGGCGCGAGGTAACTGACCCCGCTTTTCTCGGTAATCTGCTTGAAGGTCAGGACCTCGCTCTTGCCGCCCAAGTCCTTGATGGTGCCGGTCACTTGCGCCGCTACCGGGGCAACGCCCTTGATCACGGTCACGTTTATCAAGCCCTTCTCCTTGCTGCGCACCACGCCGATCTTCTGGGCGGTTTCCGGTGGCAGGAAGCTGGAGGTGAAGGTGTTGTAGTGAACGGTGATATCGCCGAAGTCTTTCTTGCGATTAGCGTCGATGGATTCCGCTGCGATGGCGTTGGTGCCCAGGCATGCGGTCAATAGAAAAATAGCCAAACGACTCATGAGCGTCCCTCGTGAAAATGATTAGACGGCAATCTTGTGGTCGGTCAGGCCAGGGCTGCTGACCCGGTAGATACCAATTTCGCCCAACAGGTTGGGCCATAGTTTACTCGCCCAGCCGTGGCGATGCTGTTGATCGACGGCAAGGCGGTTGATGACCTTGGCTTCACGCTCGCCACATAGGGCTTCGAAGTCTTCAAAGGTGCAGAAGTGGATGTTCGGCGTGTTGTACCACGTGTATGGCAGAAAATCCGAGACTGGCATGCGGCCCTTGGTGGCCAGGTACCAACGGCAACGCCAATGCCCGAAGTTGGGAAAGGTGATGATGCACTGGCGGCCGACGCGCAGCATTTCGTCGAGGATGCGGTCCGGGTAGTGCACCGCTTGCAGGGCCTGGGTCATCACCACGATATCGAAGCTGTTGCTGGCAAAGTTGCCCAGGCCCTTGTCCAGGTCCTGCTCGATCACGTTGATGCCCTTGGCCACGCACTGGGCGATGTTGTCCGGGTCGTTTTCCAGGCCGTAGCCGGTGACTTGCTTGTTGTCCCGCAGCCAGCTCAGCAGTTCGCCATCGCCGCAGCCCAGGTCGAGCACACGGCTGCCGGCGGGGATCCAGTCTTGGATAATGTCCAGGTCGGCTCTCATGGCTTTCTCACAATACGATTCGGTTCATGTAGTTGCTGAACGCTTGCAGGTAGCGCGGGATCGGGATCAGGAAGGCGTCGTGGCCTTGCGGAGCGTCGATTTCCAGGTAGCAGACGTCTTTGCGGGCGGCCATCAGGGCATCCACCAGTTCGCGCGAGCGCGCCGGCGAGAAGCGCCAGTCGGTGGTGAACGACATCACGCAGAACTTGGCCGTGGCGTGTTCGAAGGTTTTTGCCAGGTCGTCGTCATGGTTGGCCGCCGGGTCGAAGTAGTCCAGGGCCTTGGTCATCAGCAGGTAGGTGTTGGCGTCGAAACGCCCGGAGAACTCCTCGCCCTGATAACGCAGGTAGCTTTCCACCTGGAACTCGACGCTGTGGAAGTCGTAGTTGAGCTTCTCGCTCTTGAGGCCACGGCCGAATTTCTCGCCCATGGAGTCATCGGACAGGTAGGTGATGTGCCCGACCATCCGCGCCAGCATCAGGCCACGCTTGGGGATCACCCCGGCTTCCTGGAACGAACCGCCGTGGAACTCGGGGTCGGTGAGGATGGCCTGGCGCGCCACTTCATTGAAGGCGATGTTCTGCGCCGACAGCTTCGGTGCCGAGGCGATGGCCAGGCAATGGCGCACGCGAGTCGGGTAGGTGATGGTCCATTGCAGGGCCTGCATGCCGCCCAGGCTGCCGCCAATCACCGCCGCCCATTGGGCAATTCCGAGCAGGTCGGCCAGGCGGGCCTGGCTGTGCACCCAGTCTTCCACGGTGAGCACCGGGAAGTCGGCGCCGAACGGCTTGCCGGTGTCCGGGTTGAGGCTGCTGGGGCCGGTGGAACCGTTGCAGCCGCCGAGGTTGTTCAGGCTGACCACAAAGAATTTGTGGGTGTCGATGGGCTTGCCGGGACCGATGCAACTGTCCCACCAACCGGGTTTACGGTCGTCGGCAGAATGGAAACCGGCGGCGTGATGATGGCCGGACAGGGCGTGGCAGATCAGCACGGCGTTGCTGGCCGTGGCGTTCAGTTGGCCGTAGGTCTCGTAGATCAGGTCATAGGCCGGCAGTGAACGACCGCAGGCCAAGGCCAGCGGTTCGCTGAAGTGCGCCACTTGGGGCACGACCAGTCCAACAGAATCGGGGGGGAAGGCAGCTGGCATCGACCCTGCTCTCGTTTAAATGAGGCGTAAGTCTAAAGAGCGGGGACCCTAGCGGCAAGCAAACCCCTGAGGCCGTGTGCACAAAGAAAATGTGGGAGCCGCTTGTGTGGGAGCGGGCTTGCTCGCGAAAGCGGTGCATCAGTCGACATATTCGT
>NZ_JANLGL010000322.1:0-4631 GCF_024655625.1 Pseudomonas sp. 18.1.10 | reverse complement strand
GTCGGATTACGGGCACACCGAGCCTAGGCGAGGTGCCGAGTGTTGGGGCAAGAGCCCTTTGGTTACTTTGGGGCTCTTTTCCAAAGTGACCCGCCGTAAGGGCGGAACCAATAGTCGCCGTTACCCAAATAACGGATATGTACACCGACAGGCCGCCATCGCAGGCAAGCCAGCTCCCACAAAAAAGCCGCTCCCCCAAACCCCCATGCGACCCCATGCCACACCCAACCCTTGACCACGGTCAACAGCCCCCACCCAGCCAGTTCCCACACTGTGCCAAACCCCCTGAAGGACCACGCCCCCAACGGCATACCTCCTCCGAGGAATAGGCCCTACGCCCAATGCGGCGCAGGCTGCCCCCATCTTTCCAACGCTTGGAGCCCGGACCATGGCCCACCTGACCCAGCAAAACTTCGTCTCCCTGAACATCGCCGTGCTGACCATCAGCGACACCCGCACCTACGACACCGACACCTCCGGCGACACCCTGGTGGACCGCCTGCAAACCGCCGGCCATATGCTCATCGACCGCGGCATCGTGATGGACGACATCTACCAGATCCGCGCCCGGGTTTCACAGTGGATCGCCGACCCCCAGGTGCAAGTGGTGCTGATGACCGGCGGCACCGGCTTCACGGCCCGCGACAACACGCCCCAAGCCGTACTGCCGTTGCTGGACAAGCAAGTGGACGGCTTCGGCGAGTTGTTCCGCCAGGTGTCCCTGGCCGAAATCGGCATGTCGACCCTGCAATCGCGCGCCCTGGCCGGCTTCAGCAACGGTGTGCTGGTGTGCTGCATGCCCGGCTCGCCGGGTGCTTGCCGCACGGCCTGGGACCAGATTCTTGTCGGCCAACTGGACAGCCGCACCGGCCCGTGCAATTTCGCGCCGCACCTCAAGCCCCAAATCGATCAAGCGCTCAGCGCCTGTGAGTCACGCTCATGAACGTGTGTGACAGCGGCGACCTGCTGCCGGTGGAGGACGCCATCGAGCAGTTGCTCGCGCAGGCGCCGCCACCCCCGTCCACCGAGGTGATTGCCTTGGCCCAGGCCCTTGGGCGGGTGGTCGCTGAAGACGTGTTTTCGCCCCTCGACTTGCCGGGTTGGGACAACAGTGCCATGGACGGCTACGCCCTGCGCGCGTTTGACGTGCCGGAGCAGGGCGGTCACCTCGAAGTCGTCGGGCGTATCGCCGCCGGGCACAGCAGTGATGAGCCGTTGCAGGCCGGGCAAGCGGTGCGCATCTTTACCGGCGCGCCGCTGCCACCGGGAGCCGACAGTGTGGTCGCCCAGGAGCGTTGCCGCGTGTATGGCCAGCGCATCTGGTGCCCGCCGATCCGCCTGGGCGACCACGTGCGCAAGCGCGGCGAAGAGCTGCAACGCGGGCAGCAGGTGTTGAGCGCCGGCAAGCGCCTGCGCGCCCAGGAAATCGGCCTGCTGGCAGCGGCGGGCATTCCCCGGGTCAAGGTTTATCGGCCGCTGCGGGTGTGCCTGCTCAGCAGTGGTGATGAATTGCGCGAACCCGGTGAGTCGCTGGCACCAGGGCAGATCTACAACAGCAACCGTTACCTCATTGCCGCGCTGCTGCGGGGCTGGGGTGTGGAGGTGCACGACTATGGGGTGATGGCCGACGCCCTCACGGCGAGTCGCGATGCGTTGGCGCTGGCGTCTTCCGAATGCGACCTGCTGCTGACCACCGGTGGCGTGTCGGTAGGGGAGGAGGATCACCTCAAACAAGCGATCCGCGAACTGGGCAAGGTCGAGTTCTGGCGCCTGGCGATCCAGCCCGGCAAGCCCCTGGCGTTTGGTCAGGTGGCGGGCAAACCGTGGATTGGCCTGCCGGGTAATCCGACGGCGGCGCTGGTGACGGCGCTGGTGGTGGTGCGCCCGTTCCTGTTGCGTGCCCAGGGCGCGGAGCGGGTGTTGCCGGTGCCGGCGAGCGTGCCGGCGGCGTTTGAATGGCTCAAGCCCAACCCGCGCCGCCAATACCTGCGTGCGCGCTTGAGCCCCGGCAGCGATGGGCAACTGCGCGCGATCCTGCACCCGCAGCAAAGCTCGGCGATGCTGGTCGCCGCTTGCTGGGCCGACGGCCTGGTGATCGTCGAGCGCGGCCAGCAGGTGCTCAAGGGCGCGGCGGTGCCGTTTCTGTCCTTTGCCGATTTCCGTTAAGGAGACACCATGCAACTGGTCTGCCCGGCAGGTAACTTGCCTGCGCTGAAAGCCGCTGTGCGCCAAGGCGCCGACGCGGTGTATGTGGGGTTTCGCGATGACACCAACGCCCGGCACTTCGCCGGGCTGAACATGGACGACAAGCAGTTCGACGCCGCTGTCGCCCATATCCGCCAGCACCAGCGCAAGCTCTACGTGGCGGTCAACACCTACCCGCAACCGAAGATCTGGCCGCGCTGGCAACGTGCCGTCGATCGCGCCGCCGACCATGGTGTGGACGCCCTGATCGCCGGCGACCCCGGCGTGCTCGGCTATGCCGCCGCACGCCACCCGCAGATGGCCTTGCACTTGTCGGTGCAGGGCTCGGCCACCCATGCGGCGGCGTTGAAGTTCTATGTCGAGCGCTACGGCATCCGCCGCGCAGTGTTGCCCCGGGTGTTGTCCCTGGCCCAGGTCAAGCAGGTGGCCGCGAGTGCCACGGTGCCCATCGAAGTGTTCGGCTTTGGCAGCCTGTGCATCATGGCCGAAGGGCGCTGCCACTTGTCCTCCTACATCACCGGCGAATCCCCCAACCTGTGCGGCGTGTGCTCACCGGCCAAGGCGGTGCGCTGGAGCGACGACGCCGACGGCCTCAGCGCGCGCTTGAGCGAAGTGCTGATCGACCGCTACACCCCGGACGAACCCGCCGGTTACCCGACCCTGTGCAAGGGCCGCTTCCTGGTGGGCGGCAAGCGCTTCCATGCGCTGGAGGAACCCACCAGCCTCGACACCCTCGACCTGCTGCCGGAACTGGCGGCCATCGGCGTGGAAGCGGTGAAGATCGAAGGCCGCCAACGCAGCCCGGCCTATGTGGAACAAGTCACCCGCGTCTGGCGCGCCGCCCTCGACGCCCACCGTAGCAGCCCGGCCAACTTTGTCGTCAAGGAGCAATGGCGCCAGGTGCTGGCCGGGCTTTCCGAAGGCAGCCAGACCACCCTGGGTGCTTACCATCGTGCATGGCAGTGAGGACACACAGATGAAACTCAGCCTCGGACCAGTGCTGTTTTATTGGGACAAGGACCACCTCGGGCGCTTCTACGCGGAGATGGCCGACTTGCCCCTGGACGTGATTTACCTGGGGGAAACCGTGTGCTCTAAACGCCGCGCGTTCAACCTCGATCAATGGCTGGGGCTGGGCCGCGAGTTGCAGGCGTGCAGTTCGGCGCAGATCGTGTTGTCGAGCCTCACCTTGATCGAGGCGGCCTCCGAACTGTCCCGCCTGCGCCGCCTGTGCGACAACGGCGAGTTGCTGGTGGAAGCCAACGACATGGGCGCGGTGCAGTTGCTGGTGGAGCGCAAGTTGCCCTTTGTCGGCGGCCCGGCGCTCAACCTCTACAACGGTCACGCCCTGGTGCAATTGCTTGACTTGGGCATGCAACGCTGGGTGCCGCCGGTGGAATGCTCCCAAGGCCTGATCGCCGATGTGCTGGCGCAGGTTCAGGAACTGGGCAGGCCGTTGCCGGAGGTGGAAATCTTCGCCTACGGCCATTTGCCCCTGGCCTACTCGGCGCGCTGCTTCACCGCCCGCGCCGAAAACCGGCCCAAGGACGACTGCCAGTTCTGCTGCATCAACTACCCGGACGGCATGGCCTTGACCAGCCAGGAAGGGCAGGCGTTGTTTACCTTGAATGGGATTCAGACGATGTCGGCGGAGGTGACCAACCTGCTGGCCGACTATCCCGCGCTGGTGGCTTGTGGCGCCGATGTGTTGCGCCTGAGCCCGCGGGCTGAAGGTATGGCTGATGTGGTGCGTGCGTACGATCAGGTACGCCAGGGCGCCACGCCGCCGTTGTTCGTTGACGGCTGCAACGGCTACTGGCATGGCCAGGCCGGTATGTTACGGGTTGAGGAGGTGGGGCTGTGTTGAGTCGCAAGCAATGGTTGCTCAAGGGGGCGGACCGGTTGTTGCCGCTGGTTCGGCGGGTGCCGTTTGCGGTGCAGCGTGTGGCCTTGGAGCAGGGGCTTAATCGCTGTCTGGCTGAGCCTTTGCGCGAGGGTGGTTTTGATTTGCTGCGCGGGCGTTGGATGTGTTTGCGCGTTCCTGACTTGGGGTTGTGTTGGTACCTGACGTTGGCGCGGGAGGGGTTGCGTATTGCTGACAGGGCTGAGGCGCAGGTGACCATCAGTGGTAATTGGCGGGAGTTTTTGTTGTTGGCCAGTCGGCAGGAGGATCCGGATACGTTGTTTTTTCGGCGGCGGTTGGTGATTGAGGGGGATACGGAGTTGGGGTTGGGGTTGAAGAATTTGATTGATAGTTTGGATTCGGATGTGTTGCCGGGGTGGTTGTGGCGGGGGTTGGAGGTTGCGGGGCGGGAGGTTGTTGGGTGATTGCGCTTCTGTGTACATATCCGTTTCTTCGGTAACGGCCACTTATGGTTCCGCCCTTACGGCGGGTCACTTTGGAAAAGCCCCAAAGTAACCAAAGG
>NZ_JANLGL010000321.1:0-4714 GCF_024655625.1 Pseudomonas sp. 18.1.10 | reverse complement strand
CAGCCGCGTCTCGATGGCTTTGCCTCGGCCTTGCACGCACTTGAAGCAGGCGAGGCGGCGCCGGCGCTGGTGGCGGTCGGTCGCGGGCAAGCGTTGCCGCTATCTTATGCGCAGGAGCGCCAGTGGTTCCTCTGGCAATTGGACCCGCACAGCGCCGCCTACCATATCCCCAGTGCGCTGCGCCTCAAGGGCGCCCTGGATACGGCGGCGCTGCAACGCAGTTTTGATGCCCTGGTGGCCCGCCATGAAAGCCTGCGCACCTCGGTGCAGGTGCAGCCGGAGGGCCCGCGCCAGGTGATTCAGGCGCAGGCCGCTGTGCCGCTGGTGCTCGGCGACGTCAGCGAGGCCGCATTGCAGGCGCGGGTTGAGGCCGAGATCGCGCGGCCCTTCGATTTGCAGCGCGGGCCGTTGTTGCGCGTGAGCTTGTTGCGCGTGGCCGAGGACGATCATGTGCTGGTGCTGGTGCAGCACCACATCATCTCCGATGGCTGGTCGATGCAGGTGATGGTCGACGAGCTGGTGCAGCTGTATGCCGCGTTCAGCCAGGGCCAGGCCGCGCAATTGCCGGACATGCCGATCCAGTATGCGGACTATGCCGTGTGGCAGCGCACCTGGATGGAAGCCGGCGAAAAGGCGCGCCAACTGGACTACTGGCGCGCATTGCTCGGCGGTGAGCAGCCGGTGCTGGAATTGCCGTTCGATCATCAGCGCCCGGCGCAGCAAAGCCATCGTGGCGCACGCCTGGACGTGCCTCTGCCCGCCGCCCTGGCCGCCGACCTCAAGACCCTGGCCCAGGCGCAAGGCGTGACCCTGTTCATGCTGCTGCTGGCTTCGTTCCAGACCTTGTTGCATCGCTACAGCGGCCAGCAGGACATCCGTGTCGGCGTGCCCATCGCCAACCGCAACCGGGTCGAGACCGAGCGACTGATCGGCTTCTTCGTCAATACTCAAGTGCTCAAGGCCGATATCGATGGGCACACCACCGTCGCCCAGTTGCTGGCCCAGGTCAAACAGCGTGCCCTGGATGCCCAGGCGCATCAGGACCTGCCGTTCGAACAACTGGTGGAGGCCTTGCAGCCGGAACGCAGCCTGAGTCTCAACCCACTGTTCCAGGTGATGTTCAACCATCAGGCCGAAGGGCGCCCGGAAGACGCACCCCAGGCCGTGACGCATCTGCATATCGAAGGCCTGGCGTGGGAGCGCCGCACCGCGCACTTTGACCTCGACCTGGACGTGCAGGAAAGTCGCGGCGGGCTCTGGGCGTCTCTGGGGTATGCCACCGACCTGTTTGACGCCCGCACCATCGAGCGCATGGCGCGGCATTGGCAGAACCTATTGCAGGCGATGGTTGCCGATCAGCAACAGACCCTTGCTCAACTGAACCTGCTGGATGCGGACGAGCAGCAGCACATCTTGCAGCTGTGGGATCGCAGTGAATCCGGCTTCTCGAACGCTCGCTGGGTCCATGAACTGTTCGCCGAGCGCGCCCGTGAAAATCCCCAGGCCGTGGCGGTCAAGTTCGACACGCAAAGCCTCAGTTACGGTGAGCTGGACCGTCAGGCCAACCGCCTGGCCCGCGCGCTGATCGCCCGTGGCGTCGGCCCCGAAGTGCGGGTGGCGATTGCCATGCCGCGCAGTGCTGAAAGCCTGGTGGCGTTCCTTGCCGTGCTCAAATCCGGCGGTGTGTATGTGCCGCTGGACATCGAATACCCGCGTGATCGCCTGCTGTATATGATGCAAGACAGCCGGGCGCGGTTGTTGCTGACCCACACCCGTGCGTTGCAGCAACTGCCGATTCCGGAAGGGTTGGAAGCCCTGGCGATTGATCGCACTCAAGACTGGGCGGACTACAGCGACACCGCGCCCGAAGTGAAACTGGATGGCGACAACCTCGCCTACGTGATCTACACCTCGGGCTCCACCGGCATGCCCAAGGGCGTTGCCGTAGCCCACGGCCCGTTGGTCGCGCACATCATCGCCACCGGCGAGCGCTACGAAACCAGCCCGGCCGATTGCGAACTGCACTTCATGTCCTTTGCCTTCGACGGCTCCCACGAAGGCTGGATGCACCCGCTTATCAACGGCGCCAGCGTGCTGATCCGTGACGACAGTTTGTGGTTGCCGGAATACACCTACGCGCAGATGCATCGCCACAACGTGACCATGGCGGTGTTCCCGCCGGTGTACCTGCAACAGCTGGCCGAGCATGCCGAGCGCGATGGCAACCCACCGGCGGTGCGGGTGTATTGCTTCGGTGGTGATGCGGTGGCGCAGGCCAGTTACGACCTGGCCTGGCGTGCGCTCAAGCCGACCTACCTGTTCAACGGCTATGGCCCGACTGAAACCGTGGTCACGCCGCTGCTCTGGAAAGCACGCAAAGGCGATCCATGCGGCGCTGTCTACGCCCCGATTGGCACCTTGCTGGGCAACCGCAGCGGCTACGTGCTGGACGCCCAGCTCAACCTGCAACCCATCGGCGTCGCCGGTGAACTCTACCTGGGCGGCGAGGGCGTTGCCCGCGGTTATCTGGAACGCCCAGCGCTGACCGCCGAACGCTTCGTCCCCGACCCCTTCGGCAAACCTGGCAGCCGCGTGTACCGCAGCGGCGACCTGACCCGTGGCCGCCCGGACGGCGTGGTCGACTACCTCGGTCGTGTCGACCATCAAGTGAAAATCCGTGGCTTTCGCATCGAACTGGGCGAAGTCGAAGCACGCCTGCGCGAGCAGGACAGTGTTGGCGAAACCGTGGTCGTCGCCCAGGACGGCCCGACCGGCAAGCAGTTGGTGGCCTACGTCGTTCCCGCTGATGCAGGCCTGGCCAACGAAACCGAGTTCCGCGAAACCCTGCGCCGCGCCCTGAAAACCCATCTGCCGGACTACATGGTGCCGGCGCACTTCATGTTCCTCACCACAATGCCGCTGACCCCCAACGGCAAGCTTGACCGCAAGGGCTTGCCGCAGCCTGACGCCGCACAGTCCCAGGGCGTTTGGGTCGAACCGGTCACCGCCTTGCAGCAACAAGTCGCCGCAATCTGGGCCGATGTACTCGGCGCTGAACGCATCGGCCTGAACGATCACTTCTTTGAGCTGGGCGGGCACTCGCTGTTGGCGATGCAGGTGATTTCGCGGGTGCGCCAGTTGCTTGAGCGTGAAGTGGCGCTGCGCATCCTGTTTGAACAGCCGCAGCTGGAGGGGTTTGTCTTGGCCTTGCAGGCCGCTGAAGGGCCACTGGCGCCGCCGATGCTCGCGGTCGGGCGCGATCAGCCGCTGGCGCTGTCTTTTGCCCAGGAGCGCCAGTGGTTCCTCTGGCAACTGGAGCCCGATAGCGCTGCTTACCATGTGCCCAGCGCATTGCGCCTGAGTGGGCATTTGGATCGTTCGGCGTTGCAGCGCAGTTTCGATGCGTTGCTCGCCCGCCATGAAACCTTGCGCACCGTATTTGCCAGCGAAGGGGAGCGCACCGTACAGCGTATCCTGCCGGTCGCGGCCATGGCGCTGGATTACGCTCGACTCGAAAACGCCAGCGCCGGGCAGGTACAGGCGCGGGTGGAAGCCGAAATAGCCAAGCCGTTCGATTTGCGCCAAGGTCCTTTGCTGCGGGTCACACTGCTGCAACTGAGCGAGCAGGAGCATGTGCTTGTACTGGTCCAGCACCACATTGTGTCCGATGGCTGGTCGATGCAGGTGATGGTTGACGAGTTGGTGCAGCTTTATGCCGCATTCACTCAGGGCCAGCCACCAGCACTGCCGCCGATGGGGCTGCAATACGTCGATTACGCCGTGTGGCAGCGCAACTGGATGGAGGCGGGTGAAAGGCAACGCCAGATGACGTACTGGCGTGATTTGCTGGGTGGGGAGCAGCCCGTTCTGGAGTTGCCGCTCGATCACCCGCGCCCGGCCGTACAGAGTTACCGGGGCGCGTGCCTGGAGATCGGTCTTGATGCCAGCCTTGTCGACGCGCTCAAGGTGCTGGCGCAGCGCGAGGGGGTGACCCTGTTCATGCTGTTGCTGGCGTCGTTCCAGACCCTGTTGCACCGCTATAGTGGGCAATCGGATATTCGTGTCGGTGTGCCCATCGCCAACCGTAATCGCGTGGAAACCGAGCGGCTGATTGGTTTTTTCGTCAACACCCAAGTGCTCAAGGCCGATGTCGATGGGCAGATGAGTTTTACTCAGCTGCTGCAACAGACCAAGCGGCGCGCCCTGGACGCCCAGGCTCATCAAGACTTGCCGTTCGAGCAGTTGGTGGAGGCACTGAATCCGCAGCGCAGCCTGAGTTTCAACCCGTTGTTCCAGGTGATGTTCAACCATCAATCCGAGGCCCGAGTGCCGCGCGGTGAGCAATTGCCCGGCTTGCGTGTGGAAGGGTTGGAATGGAACAGCCAGACGACGCACTTCGACTTGAGCCTGGATACCCAGGAGTCGGCACAAGGTCTGTGGGCTTCGCTGAGTTATGCCACCGACCTGTTTGACGCCGCGACCGTGGCACGCCTGGCGCAGCACTGGCAGAACCTGCTGGAGGCTGTCGCCCGTGACGCACAGCAGCCCATTGGTTGCTTGACACTGCTCGACAGCCAGGAGCAGGTACGCCTTCTGCAACAATGGAATGCCGGCGGTGCGGCTTCGCCGATTCAACTCGGTGTCCATCGACTGTTTGCCGCCCAGGCACAGCAACGCCCCGACGCGATTGCCCTGTGCCTTGGCGAGCAGTCGA
>NZ_JANLGL010000320.1:0-4721 GCF_024655625.1 Pseudomonas sp. 18.1.10 | reverse complement strand
GGTCAGTTAGCGAATTTACATCTGCCCCACCGCCTTCGCGAGCAAGCCCGCTCCCACACTGGTTCAATACTCAGCCCGAAATTGGCGTGCACAACTCGACAAGGGTCCCATCCGGGCAACGCACATAAGAAACCACTTGACCCCAAGGCTTGGCGCTCGGCGCCGACAACTCGGTGGCGCCCTGTGCAAGGGCCCGGGCATGGGCGACGAGCACATCCTCAGTCACAAAGCCCACCTCCATGCCCAAGGGTTGTTTGGACGCATGCGCCTGCACATGCCCGCCCTTGAAATTCATCTCGCCCAGTTCATGCGCGGCAAACGAGAGGGTGGTACCACCGGTTTCCAGCTCACCATACGTCCCCGACTCATGCAGGAAGCGGCGACTGAAACCGAAGGCCTTTTCGAAGAATTCCAGGGAGGCGGCCACGTCGGGCACGTAGATGATGGTGTAGGCAAATTTCATGATTCAGCGGTCCTTGCTCAAAGAGTGACAGTAAGGTGGATTATGAGACCAACAGCGCAATGGGAAACCCCCAGGCCAGCACCAGGAACGCTAACAGCGCCGCCAGGCACAAGCCGACGAGCACGCGCAGCAGCGTCCTCACGGTGGCATTGGCGATGAATTGGACAACCCAGATACAGAACCCGGCCACGACAATGGCCAAGGCGATAATGACCAGCACGATGGTGTTCCTGTGACCCTGGAAAGCTGATTTATAGTCCCAAAGCCCTTCGATGAACAGTGTGCACATAGACGCAGCCCCGCGGGCTTTCTAAACTGCGGCTTGTCTTGGGGAAGGGGCAGGCGCCGATGAATCGCAATGAATTACGCAAGGCCGACATCAACCTGATGGTGGTCTTCGAAGCACTGATGCTGGAGCGCAACGTCACGCGGGTCGCCGAAAAGCTGTTTCTCGGCCAGCCCACCATCAGTTCGGCGCTCAACCGTCTGCGCACCTTGTTCAACGATCCGCTGTTCATTCGCGTCGGCCACCGCATGGAACCCACGGCGCGCGCCGAGGAAATCATCCAGCACCTGTCGCCAGCCCTGGATTCGCTGTCGTCGGCCTTGAGCCTGACCCACGACTTCGACCCGTCCATCAGCACCATGACCTTTCGCATCGGCCTGTCCGATGATGTCGAGTTTGGCCTGTTGCCACCGTTGCTGCGCAGCTTGCGCCAGGAAGCGCCGAATGTGGTGTTCGTGGTGCAGCATGTGGACTACTGGCGTATTCCCGACCTGCTCGCGTCCGGTGACATCACCGTCGGCATCACCCAGACCCGTGGCCTGCCGGCGAATGCAAAGCGCAAGCTGTTGCGGCATATCCTCCCGCGCATCCTGCGTGCCGACGCGTCCGACACACCGCTGACCCTCGATGAATATTGCTCACGGCCCCATGTGCTGGTGTCCCACACCGCCAACGTGTCGGGGTTTGCCGATGAGTGGCTGGCGGAAATCGGCCGCAAGCGCCAGGTGGTGTTGTCGGTGCCGCAATACAGCGCGTTGCCGGCGCTGCTGGCCGGCACCGACCTGATCGCCAGCCTGCCGGACTACACCGCCGAGGCCATGGCCGTGTCAGGCCACTTGTTTTGTGAGCCGTTTCCGTTCGAGACGCCGACCCTGGATTTGTCCATGGTCTGGCTCAGCCATGTGGACACCGACCCGGCCGAGCGCTGGGTGCGCTCACGGCTGGAGGCGTTTATGAGTGACCGGGGGCAGGCAAGCCAAGCCTGAGGGTTTTATCCGTGATATATCTAGGAATCTACCTACGTAAAGCTCGGAGCCACCCATGCCGCACCTGCACCTGGAATACACCGCCAACCTGACAGGCCTTGCTGTTGAGAAAACCCTGTTGCGGCTCAATAACGTGCTGATGGTGTCTGGCCAGTTCGGGTCTGAATTCGATATCAAAAGTCGCGCGGTCAAGGTCGAGACGTTCCAGGTGGGCACGTCCCTCGATCCACGCGGCTTTGTCGCGGTGAAGTTATCACTGCTCAGCGGTCGTTCGCCGCAGGTCAAGAAGCAGTTGTCGGAAAGCCTGCTGGCGGCCTTGCAGGATCTGGGCGACTGGCCGGCGGATATCCAGGTTCAGCTGAGTGTCCTGCTGGTCGACATGGATCGTGATTCCTACAGCAAAGTCGCCATCGGCTGACTTACACACCTGTGGCGAGGGAGCTTGCTCCCGCTGGAGTGCGAAGCGCTCCCAAGATTTTTGGGGCTGCTACGCAACCCAGCGGGAGCAAGCTCCCTCGCCACAGGGGGTTATAGCAAGCCCTGGTCGGCGCAGACTTTTACCACCTGCTCTCTGAACCAGGTATTGGCACTGTCCTGTTCACTGGTTTCATTCCACTGCATATCCAGGGTGAACCCCGGCAAGCCGTTGGGCGCTTCGCAATGGCCAAACACGCTGGCCGGTGCCAGCAGTTTTTGCACGCGGCGCGGCAGGGTCACGATGAAGTCAGTGCCGGTGATCATCTTCAGCGCCGCGCCGTAGCTGTTGGCGCGGGCGATTACCTGGCGCTTGTGGGCCTGGCGCGCCAGCCAGCCGTCGATCATGTTGGTGTCGGAGGTCCACGGCGTGGGGAACACATGGCGCCGTTCGACGAAGGATTGCAGGCTGAACGCCGGTTCCCTCGGCGCCGAGCGCTTGTCGAACACACACACCAGGTCGTCTTCCAGCAGCATCTGCGTCTTGAAGTCTTTGTGGGCGCGATGAAAGTGCGGGCCGAAGCAGATCACCAGGTCCAGGCGGCCTTCGCGCAGGTCATCGGCGGGGATGTCGGTCTCCAGCTTCTGCACATTGACGATCACCGGCAGGTCGGCACGGTCGAAGGTCTTCAGCAGGCGCGGCAGAATCAACTGTTCGAAGTATTCCGGCGCGCGCACATTGAAGGTCACCGCCTTTTGCGTCGGATCGAACGCCTGGCCACCGGCGTGGCACAGGTTGATGCTTTCGAGGATCTTCTGCACATGGCCATACATGCTGGTGGCCTTGTACGTCGGACGCATGCCCGCCCGCGTGTTGATAAACAGCTCATCTTCAAAACTGGTGCGCAGTTTCTTCAGGCTGTAGCTCACGGTGGACTGGCTGACGAACAACGTTTCGGACACGTCGGTAACGCTGCTCTGGTCGTAGACGGCGATAAACACCATCAGGTCCTGCATATCGAGCTTTCTGAGCAAGTTACTGTTTAACATCGGTTTCGTCCGTAAACCCGTTGTACCGAACTCAGTACAAGACAGCGCAAAAGCTTAACGGAACGGCCGTGCCATTAGAAAGCTCTGTAGGGCGATTCTATGTTTGGCGTGGGACAAATACTGTTAGCAACACGACGTCAGCGGATATGCCGCGCGTAATGCTGGGGATTGAAGCGCGTGACCATCAACAGCATCACTACCACCACTGCGGTCAGCGCCCACCACGCCCATTCGAAGCTGCCCAACTGGTCACGGATCATTCCCGCGATCAGCGGCGACAAGCCCGCAATCAGGTAGCCGATACCTTGCACGAAGGCCGTGAGGCCACCGGCGCGGCGCGGGTTGTCGAGGTGGTCGAGGGACAGGATCAGGCTCATCGGGAACAGGCCGCCAATGCCCAGGCCCAGCAGGCAAGGCCACAACAGGCTGAGGTGTTGTGGGCTGAGGATCAGGCCGCAGAAGCCGAGGATAATCAGCACCAGCAGCACCGCGACCACCCCGCGTTTATCCTGGCGCCGGTTGGCGATGGCCGGGGTGACCAAGCCGGAGACCACTTCCATCGCGGTCAAAAAGCCCAGCAGCAAACCGGCGTTCTGTTCACTCCAGCCTTGCTCCACGTAGTACGGCGCCAGCCAGGCGAGTACGCAGGTGTAGGACGCCGTACCAAGACCAAAAAAGATCGCCAGCAGCCAGGCGCGACGGTTGCCGAAAAACGACTCTTGCTGAGTGGAACCGGCCTGCGCCAACGGCGGCAATGCCGCGCGCTGCGCGTACCAGAACACCAGCGCCAACCCGGCGAGCACCGCCCACACCGCCAGGCCGATCCGCCAACTGCCGGTCTGCACCTGCACGAACGGCGCGAACGACGCCGCCAATGCCGCGCCGCCCATGATGGCGGTCACGTACAACCCCATGAACAGCGACACGTTGGCGCTGAACCGCGACTTTATCAGCGCCGGCATCAACGCCTGGATCAAGGCAATCCCGACCCCGGCGGCAATCGCGCTGACGATCAACTCCAGCGCCGAATCCAGGACCAACCGCGACAGCGTCGCCAGGCCAATCACCACCAGCGACAGCACAATGCTGCGGTGCTCACCGAGACGCCTGGCCACGCCCATGCCGAAAAACATCGCCAACCCCATGGCCATCACCGGCAACATCGTCAGCAAGGCCGCGCTGCTGAAACTCAACGGCACATCGCCGCGAATCGACGACAACAACGGACCCACGGCTGCCATCGACGGGCGCAGGTTGAGGGCGACCAGCACCACGCTGATTATCAGCCAAACGGCAGTGGTGGGTTTTGCCTGAACGTTTTCCATGGGCCTGCCTTGAATGAGCGAGGGCGAATCAGGCCATGGGCGGGGCAGGGGGGCAAATGAGAAAGTCGCAGGCACTATCTAAAAATTGCAGGTGACCGACACACCACCTCTCTAAATGTGGAGACTGGTTTATGTGGGAGCGGGCTTGCTCGCGAAAGCGGTGCATCAGTCAACACCTTCAGTGACTGACACACTGC
>NZ_JANLGL010000031.1:0-42897 GCF_024655625.1 Pseudomonas sp. 18.1.10 | reverse complement strand
CAATAACTCTGTCGACTGACACTCCGCTTTCGCGAGCAAGCCCGCTCCCACATTTTTTTGGATCTATGGTGTTACTGACTCAGCATTACTTCTCGACGAACGCACGCTCGATCAGGTAATCACCCGGCTCACGCATGCGTGGCGAAACTTTCAGGCCGAAGCTGTTCAACACTTCGCTGGTCTCGTCCAACATGCTTGGGCTGCCGCACAGCATGGCGCGGTCGTCCTCGGGGTTGATCGGCGGCAGGCCGATGTCGGTGAACAGCTTGCCGCTGCGCATCAGGTCGGTCAGGCGGCCTTCGTTTTCGAACGGCTCGCGGGTCACGGTTGGGTAGTAGATCAACTTCTCACGCAGGGCCTCGCCGAAGAATTCGTTCTGCGGCAGGTGCTCGGTGATGAACTCGCGGTAAGCGACTTCGTTGACGTAACGCACGCCGTGGCACAGGATCACTTTTTCAAAGCGCTCGTAGGTTTCCGGGTCCTGGATCACGCTCATGAACGGAGCGAGGCCAGTGCCGGTGCTGAGCAGGTACAGGTGTTTGCCCGGCTTCAAATCGTCAAGCACCAGGGTGCCTGTCGGTTTTTTGCTGATGATGATCTCGTCGCCTTCCTTCAAGTGCTGCAATTGGGAAGTCAGCGGGCCATCCGGCACCTTGATGCTGAAGAACTCCAGATGCTCTTCCCAGTTCGGGCTGGCAATGGAGTAAGCGCGCATGAGCGGGCGGCCGTTGGGTTGTTGCAGGCCGATCATCACGAACTGACCGTTCTCGAAGCGCAGGCCCGGGTCGCGGGTGCACTTGAAGCTGAACAGCGTGTCGTTCCAGTGATGAACACTGAGGACACGTTCGTGGTTCATGTTGCTCATGTACGGGGAACTCCTGGAAATGGGTCTGCGCCAAAGAGATAGATGCGCAATTGCACAGCATTCTAATGGCGGCGACAATATCTGTTAACTGGATTATTAAGATAAGGGTTATCGGTTATATCGATATGCGATTTACTCTCCGTCAACTGCAAGTCTTCGTCGCCGTCGCCCAGCAGGAAAGCGTCTCCCGCGCTGCTGGCCTTCTGGCCTTATCTCAATCCGCCGCCAGCACCTCGATCACCGAGCTGGAGCGCCAATCCAGCTGCCAATTATTCGACCGCGCGGGCAAGCGGCTGAGCTTGAACGCCCTCGGCCATCAGCTATTGCCCCAGGCCGTGGCGCTGCTGGACCAGGCCAAGGAGATCGAGGACCTGCTCAACGGCAAGTCCGGCTTCGGTTCCCTGGCGGTCGGCGCCACGCTGACCATCGGCAATTACCTGGCCACCCTGCTGATCGGCAGCTTTATGCAGCAACACCCCGAGAGCCAGGTGAAGCTGCATGTGCAGAACACTGCGCATATCGTGCACCAGGTCGCGCACTACGAAATTGACCTGGGTCTAATCGAAGGCGACTGCAGCCACCCGGATATCGAAGTGCAAACCTGGGTCGAGGATGAACTGGTGGTGTTTTGCGCGCCCCAGCATCATTTAGCCAAGCGTGGCGTGGCGAGCATGGATGAGCTGACCCGTGAGGCGTGGATCCTGCGGGAGCAAGGTTCCGGCACGCGCCTGACGTTTGACCAAGCCATGCGCCATCACCGCAGCGCGCTGAATATCCGCCTGGAGCTGGAGCACACCGAGGCGATCAAGCGTGCCGTGGAGTCAGGTTTGGGGATTGGCTGTATTTCCCGGTTGGCGCTACGCGATGCATTCCGCCGTGGCAGCCTGGTGCCCGTGGAAACCCCGGACCTGGACCTGGCCCGGCAGTTCTACTTCATCTGGCATAAACAGAAGTACCAGACCTCGGCCATGCGCGAGTTCCTGGAACTGTGCCGCGCCTTCACCGCCGGGGTTCAGCGCAGCGACGAGATCGTGCTGCCGAGTATTGCCTGATCGTCAGATCAGGATCACGGCCCACACCAGGGTAATCATGGTCAGCGCGACGAATTGCGCGGCGCTGCCCATGTCCTTGGCGTTTTTCGACAAGGGGTGGCGGTCCAGGGAGATCCGGTCAATCGCCGCTTCCACCGCCGAGTTGAGCAACTCGACGATCAAGGCCAGCAGGCACACGGCGATGAGCAGGGCGCGTTCGACCCGGCTGACATGCAGGAAGAAGCTCAATGGGATCAGGATCACGTTGAGCAACACCAACTGACGGAAGGCCGCCTCGCCGGTGAAAGCCGCACGCAGGCCATCCAGGGAATAGCCCCCTGCATTGAAGATACGTTTGATACCGGTTTGACCCTTGAAAGGCGACATAGACGTAGGCAACTGAACCAAAGAAGTGGGGAAACTAGATCACGCCAAGTCAAAAAAGCGTGAATCGGTAACAGCTTAATGCTGCGAAATTGACTCAAGTTGTTGCAAGAGCAACGCCGCCTGGGTCCGCGTGCGCACCCCCAGCTTACGGAAAATCGCCGTGACGTGGGCCTTGATGGTCGCTTCCGACACGCTCAGCTCGTAGGCAATCTGCTTGTTGAGCAAGCCTTCGCAGACCATGGTCAGCACACGGAACTGCTGGGGCGTCAGGCTGGCCAAGCCATCACGGGCGGCCTTGGCTTCGTCAGATACGTTGATTTCTTCAAACGCTTGCGGCGGCCAAGACACATCACCATCCAGTACCGTACGCACGGCCTTCTGGATGTCTTCCATCGCGCTGGATTTTGGAATGAAGCCGCTGGCACCGAACTCCTTGGAACGCACCACGACATCGGCTTCTTCTTGCGCCGAGACCATCACCACGGGGATCTGCGGGTATTGCCCACGCAACAGCACCAACCCCGAGAACCCGTAGGCGCCGGGCATGTTCAGGTCGAGCAGCACCAGGTCCCAGTCGGATTTTTCGGTGAGGCGGGCTTCCAATTCGGCAATGCTGGCCACTTCGACCAGGCGCACGTCCGGGCCAAGGCCCAGGGTCACTGCTTGGTGCAGGGCGCTGCGAAACAGCGGATGGTCATCGGCTATCAGGATTTCGTATGTGGCCATTGATTAAATGATCCTGTTTTTTATGGGAGCCCTGATGGGTTCAGGGTTCGCCAATACACTAGGCGACGGCCAGGCAGCCATCGCCACAGGGCAAGTTCGACGTCAAAAGCACGTGCAACGACGTCGAAAATTCACGGTTGCGCCCCAATCGGCGCTCAGCATGCCCAGCGTAGCCTGGGGGGTCAAGCACTACGCCCTTGGGCATTTTAGCGGCGGCGGGTTTACGGTGCCATCATGCAAACGTCGTCTGGTTATACCGCTGGGATATAGGGTGCAAGACGAGTATGGACGATGTCGGTGGGGTCCAGGGGTAACTGGAATTTTGCCGCCAGGTAATGGGTGCTGAAGACGTCGAGGTAGGCGTCCAGCACTTCACTGGCGGCGCCATCGTCGGCCAGTTCCAGGCACAGCGCCGCGACCTCCGCAGTGCAGAAATGATCATCGCGCTTGGAGCGGCGCAGCTTGTAGCGCGACAGTTGCTCAGGCGCCAGGCTCAGTACCGGCAAATGCTCCAGGTACGGGCTTTTGCGGAACATCTTGCGCGCTTCGCTCCAGGTGCCGTCCAGCAGGATAAACAGCGGGCGCTTGCCCTCTTCGACCTGAACCTGGCTGACAACCCGCTCGGGCACCACGAATTCACCGGGAAAGACGATATAGGGCTGCCATTGCGGGTCGGCCAGCAAGGTCAGCAAGTCGGGGTCAACCTCGGTGCGCGACCAGGCGAACGCGGTGGTGTCGTCGATCACATCGGCGATCAGCCAGCCGGTGTTGCTGGGTTTCATCGGCTCAACGTCATGCATCAGCAGGCACATCGCGGACCTGGCCGCGACTTTAGGCCGCCAGGCGCACAGGCAATACTCGGGAATGACCCGGCAGCCCGGGCAGCGCTCGGCGCGGGAACCACGGTTCAGGAACGGCCGGACGGCGCGGGCCAGACGCTGGGTGCGCAGGCGAGAGACGGCGTGGCTCATCGGATGCGCCGTTGGGACGGGTAGATCGACACGGTGACAACTCGTGGACGGCTTTAAGTGGCGGCAGTTTACCAGCGATACGCCTGGCTGTAGTGGCAACGGCTCACCTATAATTGCGCGCCACTGAACGCGTAGCGCAGTGGCTGGTCTATGCACCAGTACCCGAATCAGGAGAGTTTCATGTTGCGTTCCATGCTGCGCCTTGCCGCCCCATCCATCGCCCTGGCGCTGGTATTGCCTGTAGGCGCCCAGGCGGCCTCGCTGCTGGAGGCCCAAATGAACCGCAAGCTGCAAAGCGTCGCAGCTGAAAGCAACAAGGACCTGCCCCGGGAAATCGACGAAAAAACCCTGGAAGTGGCCTACACCGTTGAAGGCATGCAACTGATCGATCACCTCAGCGTGCTGCCCGACCGCGCCGAACAGATGCGCGCCAACCCCAAGGCGGTGTATTTCCAACTCGGCCAGAGCGTGTGCTTGAACAAGGGCTACCGCGAGTTGATGGCCAAGGGCGCCGTAATGCGCTATGAGATTACCGAGAACAAGACCAACCGTCCTGTCGCGTCGGTGAAGTTCATCGAAGCCGATTGCCCGGCCCCAGCGGCGGCGAAGAAGAAAAAGTAACGGCTTAACCTTCGTGCACCACCGTCCGGTGGTGCGCACGCCCTCGCTTCACGCCCTTTCGGGCAGTTCGACTCTCTCTCGAGCAACCAATAAGTGGTTGCCAGCCAAGGGTTTTCCGGCTCATGATCGAGCCATCCCTGCCCTTCAATCACAGCATTTCCCCTGCTGTTCTGTAACATTTTCAGGGCAAAAGAAGGTTGCCCCCAGCGGCAAGCAGCGACACATGCAGTGTCGTCGCCTCCGGCGAATGGCTCGTCGGCCACCCGGGCCCTGCAAGAAGGAGAAGTTGAATGCCTTACGAACCGAATGACCGCCTGCTCCGCCATTTTGAACAAAGCGGAGCCGACCTCACGCAGCAGGTCGACGCGCAACTCCAGCTGATTGCCCCCAACAGCCCGAATATCCCTCTTTATCGCGACATGATCCTTACCGTGCTGCGCATGGCCCAGGACAACGGCGACCGCTGGAACGCGAAAATCACCTTGCAAGCCATTCGCGAGTTGGACAATGCGTTCCGCGTACTGGAACAGTTCAAGGGGCGCCGCAAGGTCACGGTGTTTGGCTCGGCACGTACGCCCGTCGAAAGCCCTTTGTATGCCTTGGCCCGTGAAGTCGGGGCAATGCTCGCGAAATCGGACCTGATGGTGATCACCGGCGGTGGCGGCGGCATCATGGCCGCTGCCCACGAAGGCGCGGGCCTGGAACATAGCCTGGGCTTCAACATCACCCTGCCGTTTGAGCAGCATGCCAACCCGACCATCGACGGCACCGACAACCTGCTGTCGTTTCACTTCTTCTTCACCCGCAAGCTGTTCTTCGTCAAGGAAGCCGATGCACTGGTGTTATGCCCAGGCGGTTTCGGCACCCTGGATGAAGCACTGGAAGTGCTGACGCTGATCCAGACCGGCAAAAGCCCGTTGGTGCCCGTCGTGTTGCTGGACGCTCCTGGTGGCGGCTTCTGGCAAGGCGCGCTGGACTTTATCCGCAGCCAGTTGGAAGCCAACCGCTATATCCTGCCCACCGACCTCAAGCTGGTACGCCTGGTGTACAGCGCAGAGGACGCGGTGGCGGAGATCAATCAGTTCTACGCCAACTTCCACTCCACGCGCTGGTTGAAGCGCGAGTTCGTGATGCGCATGCATCACCCCCTCAGCGATCGGGCACTGGCCCATTTGCAGAGCGAATTTGCCAGCCTGCGGTTGAGCGGGGAATTCCACCAACTCGCTTATACCGGCGAGGAACAGGACGAGCCGAGGTTCAGCCATTTGACGCGACTGGTGTTTAACTTTAATGGTCGCGACCAAGGTCGCTTGCGGGAGCTGGTGGATTTCATCAACTTGCCGGAGAACTGGGCGCAGGCTCAGGGCAAGACGCAGCAGCGGGTGGCGCCGGAGCCGGCGTGATTTTTTGAGCAAAAAAAAAGGCCCACTATTTTCATAGTGGGCCTTTTTTATGGAGGGTTTGTAGTGGAGTGGTTGGGGCTGCTGCGCAGCCCAGCGGGAGCAAGCTCCCTCGCCACAACAAGCGCCCTCATCACAACAAGCGCCCTTGCCACAATAGGCTCCCTCACTACATAACAACTCAGTCGTCCATGTCCCGGCCGCTTAGCAGGCGGCTAATCATTTCCATCGAGAATCCGCGATAACTCAGGAAGCGACCTTGTTTCGCACGCTCCCTGGCATCAATAGGCAGATGGCCAGAAAACTTGCGCCGCCAGGTCTCTTCCAACTGCGACTGCCAGCTGATTCCACACTCACGCAGCGCAAGGTCGATATCAGCACGTTGCAGACCCCTCTGGCTCAACTCTTCACGAATCCGCGCCGGGCCGTAGCCAGAGCGGGCTCGATAGGAGACAAAACTTTCGAGGTAACGGGCTTCCGACAGCAGCCCTTCTTCCGTCAAACGGTCGAGAGCGGTGTCGATCATCTCGGGCTCCGCGCCGCGCTGACGCAGCTTACGCGTCAGCTCGACTCGACCATGCTCGCGGCGAGCGAGCAGGTCCATCGCAGTGCGCCGAACGGCGACGAGTGTATCCAGTACAACTGTCATCGTTTGCTTCAGATATCAGTGTCGGCTTCTTCGACTTCTGCAACCGGCTCGCGGTTGGCGGCAGCCTTCACGTCTGGTGCGGCAGTCAGCAGTTTGTCGCGGATCTGCTTCTCAAGCGTGGCAGCGATATCCGGGTTTTCCGCAAGGAACTTGGCCGAGTTGGCCTTGCCCTGGCCGATCTTGCTGCCGTTGTAGGCATACCAGGCGCCAGACTTCTCAACAAAACCGTGCAGCACACCCAGGTCGATCATCTCGCCGTTCAGGTAGATACCCTTGCCGTAGAGAATCTGGAACTCGGCCTGACGGAAAGGCGGGGCCACTTTGTTCTTCACGACTTTGACGCGGGTTTCGCTACCAACAACCTCGTCACCTTCTTTCACCGCGCCAGTACGGCGGATGTCCAGACGGACCGACGCGTAGAACTTCAGCGCGTTACCACCGGTGGTGGTTTCCGGGCTGCCGAACATCACGCCGATCTTCATACGGATCTGGTTGATGAAGATCACCAGGCAGTTGGCGTTCTTGATGTTACCGGTGATTTTACGCAGCGCCTGGGACATCAGACGGGCTTGCAGGCCCACGTGCATGTCACCCATTTCGCCTTCGATTTCAGCCTTGGGTACCAGGGCTGCCACGGAGTCGACCACGATCACGTCGATGGCGTTGGAACGCACCAGCATGTCGGTGATTTCCAGGGCTTGCTCACCGGTATCCGGTTGGGAAACCAGCAGGTCGTCAACGTTGACGCCCAGCTTGCCAGCGTATTCAGGGTCGAGGGCGTGCTCGGCATCGACGAACGCGCAGGTGGCGCCCATTTTTTGTGCCTGGGCAATCACCGACAGGGTCAGGGTGGTTTTACCGGAAGATTCAGGACCGTAGATTTCAACGATACGGCCTTTTGGCAACCCGCCAATGCCGAGCGCGATGTCCAGACCCAGAGAGCCAGTGGAAATAGCCGGGATCGCCTGACGGTCGTGATCGCCCATACGCATTACGGCACCCTTGCCGAATTGACGTTCGATCTGACCCAGGGCCGCAGCCAAGGCTTTCTTCTTGTTGTCGTCCATTAAAGTCCTCACGTAATCAATAAGGCCGGAGCGGCCAACACCTGTATAAGTAGACAGTATTGTTCCACAAAGATCGGGGATCGCCTACCCCTGATTTTCTATTTCTGCTGCAGCTCGTCGCAACAAGCCCTCTAGCGCGGCCTTTACCGTTTGTCGGCGGACCTCATCGCGGTTGCCGGTGAAGTGCTCAAGCTCGGCGCTGACGTCATCACCGACACCAAACGCGAGCCATACAGTGCCCACCGGTTTGTCCGGCGAACCGCCATCCGGCCCCGCCACACCGCTGACCGCCACGGCAAAGCGCGCCAGGCTTTTTTCCTGGGCACCACGGACCATCGCTTCCACCACTTCCTGGCTGACGGCGCCCACTTTCGGAAACAAGGTTTCCGGCACATTCAGTTGCCGGGTCTTCTGGCGATTGGAATAGGTGACATACCCCGCCTCGAACCAGGCCGAACTCCCCGGAATCCGCGTGATCGCTTCGGCAATACCGCCGCCGGTGCAGGACTCGGCGGTGGTGACGTGGGCGTTGAGCACCTGCAAACGGCGACCTAGTTCAGCAGCCAGTTGAGTGATTTCCTTCACGGTCGTCTCCAGTCTTGGGCGGGGGTTCGCCTACCCTACAGGAGCCAATCGCGCGTGCAAGTGACGGACTGTCTCAAGCAGCTGGAAAGCACCTAAGAAACCCACAGCACCGTCTTCGCCCGCGCCCACAGCCGCAAGCGCTCCTCCAGCCCATTGAGCCCGCCATTGATACGCCGCGTGATCGTGGTGAACTGATCCTTGTCGGCCAGCTCATTCAGGCCGTTGCTCTGCCAGAACCAGGCAGCCGAGGCGACGGCCCAGTGCGGCTGCTCCAGCAGCGTCGGCTCCCGCAACAAACGATCGTCACCGAACAACGCCTGGCTACAGGCCAGATAATTGCGCCGACCGGTGATCTGGATCAGGCCACGGCCCCGGTACCGCTGGCCATCGCCGTCCTGTTCGGGCGTATTACCCAGACGCGCGGCCAATAGCCCCGTGTCGTACTTGCTCAGATACTGCTCGCTCCCAAGTTCGCGTACGTAGCGCAATTCACCGGACTCATGGCCGATTTGCGCGATAAACGCAGCGACGCGTCGGGCACTGTCGATCCCATAGAGGGCAAACGCGGCATTGAACCCAGGCAAAAAAATGCCCGCAAAAAGGCGGGCTCCCGGCAGGATTTGAATCAGTTGCGCCCGTGTGATCTGCATCAATCGCTCCCTGAAAAGTGCCTATTCCGACAAACCGCCGGCGGTGATGGAGCTGCGATACCCCGCCACCGGATCGTTCGCATTCACCACCTGGGTGATCGACCACCGCCCCTGCATGTAAGCCGGCCAGGTCTCATCGAGCCGCAACAGCCCTTCGGCTGCCAGTAAAGGATTGCCAGGACAATCGATCACCAACTCCAACCCCTCGCGCCCAGCCCTGCGCAGTTCGGCTTCAGCGACGGCACGGGCTTCCGCCGCGTTTTGACAGCGCTGGCGCACGGCCTTGAACGGCGCAATGCCCACTTCAACCACATGCTGCTTGCCTCCCGCCGCATCCCACCAGGTGACACGGCTGCCCTGGTATTTCGCGCGCGTCTTGTCGTTGAGCGTGGCGGTGATAAAGGCTGGATCACCGGGGCGATTGTCCTGGGTCACGGACAATTTCACCTCCGGCAACTGTTGCAGGGTCAAGGTCCGGGTTTTGCCGGCTTCGGCGAGGACATACAGTTCGTTGAACGGCTTGGTGATCGCGCAATAACGCTTGGCCAGCCGGGTAATGAAGGCCATGTCGCTTTCATTGGACTGGTCGATATGCGGCACCGGAACGTTTTCCAGCGACGGCGCCACACGCGGCGAAAACCCATGCCGGCTGACCAGTTGGCGAAACAGCACGCCCAGCGTGGTGGGCCCATAGCTGGCCGATCGACGCTGGCGATAGCCGCTCGCGTCCTGTTCGCTGAAGGGCGCCGCTGTGGCGACAATCAGCAAGCGCAGGGGAAACAGCACGGGGGTGCGCTGGCTGATCAGAAACTGACCTTTTTCCACCAGCCCCGTCTCTTTGTAACCCACGCGCAAGCCAATCTTGCCGCTCATGCTCGGCAGGCCTTCCAGCCCCTCGATATTGAGGGTCAGTTCCAACCGGTCAGATTGAATGCCGACCCCATCGGTATGGCTCCAGCGCAGGGTGCGTTGGTTGAGCAGTGCCGCGTTGGCGCCGTAAAACTCCACGATGGGTGTAAATCCCTGTGTCATGCAGCCTCCTTAATCCCACGCCAGAACGGGGCGCAGCGCAGCTGGCCGCGCTTGCATTTCCGGCACGATTACCCACACACCCGCCGGCAAAACAGGGCCGTACTCGGCAAGCGTGGGGTTCAGGCGCCACAGGGTTTCTTCGGCCGCATCATCGCAACGCCCCAGCTCGCGGTAGAGCAGCAGGTTGACCGAGTCACCGGCGATACTTCGTACTCTACGCATTGACGAATTCCTCCAGCTCAAGGGTCCAGGTCATCAGCATCGCCGTACCGTCATCGATCACGTTGCTCTGGGTTTCCTGAACCGAATTGATGCGCCACAGGCCCCAGTTGCGGCCGATGCCATCCACCAGCGGCAACGGTGTGCGCAAGCCTTGCAAGGCACGCAACTCATCCAGGCGTTGCATACCGATGGCGTACATGGCCTTGCCGCTGAAGGTGAGTTTTTCCAGCTTCTGGCCGCTCTGCCGCGATTGCGGCTTGCTGGCAATAATCGCCAGGTCGCTCCAGCCGCCGTCGCTGTTGCGGATCAGCGAGGCATAGGCAAAGCCTCGGGACAAACCAAAAATGAAATCGCCCAAAACCATCTGTTGTCGCATCAATCACCTCCTGGGTCGGCGAGAGCCACATTACGGCGGACTCCCAGCGCATCCGTGACCATCGGCATGCATTGAAATTGCAGGGCGTGGATCACCTGGCTGACCACCTGTTGGGCATCGGCAGGGTTCACACCGGTGATCTGGATACTCGGCGCGATGGACACCTGCACGTTATCCGTGCGGGCACTGTTGAGCTCTTTGCTCACGGCATCGGGCGCCGGCAGGCGATCACTGCGGCCGAACAGTTTGTCGCCCAGCCAGGCGCCCGCTTCGCTGCCCAGCAAACCACCGATTGCGCCGCCGACCGCTGTACCGACGCCGGGAAGAACCAGCGTACCGATGGCGGCCCCCGCAGAGGCACCCGCCCACGCTCCGCCCGCCGTGCTCAGGCCGGAGCCGATGGCGTTGGCGTCGCCGTTGCGTACGCCCTGGATCACGTCCAGGGCAGCTGCGGCGGCTCTCAATGGCCCAAGCCGGCGCATGCCGACGGATTGCAGTGTGCCGACAGCATCGGCCAAGGCGCCTGCGCTTAGGTTGGGTGCGCTAGCTGCCACGCTGGCCCCGGCAAATGACTGGCCCGCCCCCGGCTGAAAGCTGTTTGACAGGCCCCCCAAGGCCTGGCGCTTTCGCTTGGGCAGACTGCGCCTTACTGTGCTGTGCCCACCGTTTTTTTTGAGCTCTTTGAGTTTATTGACGGCCGCGTCCATGGCCAGATCAACCGCTTTTTCTATGAACTTGTCTTTGATCGTGCCCCACAAGCCTTCGTCGGCCGCCTTGGGCTGGTCCTTCGGCGCGCTCGCGGCCACATCGGCAGCCTTGGGCAGCAGCGCATCGCCGTTGATGAACAGCGTGCTGTTGAGCGTCTCCAACGTCTCGCGCAGCCGCACGTTTTCCTGGGCCAAGGCGTTGATATCCACACTCAGCGTGACCAACGCAGAGCGCAGTTCCACCTGCGGCTGCGCGGCCGCCTCCAGGCTTACGGGGGCCGCCGCACTGGCGGAAAACGGCGCCAGCACATTGCCAAGGTCGGCGTCGCCGATCATCCAGCGCAAGTCCTCCTGGGCGAGCCTCATCCCATATTTCGTGTCTTGCATCCCGCTCTACTCCTGTTTGACGCCAAGGCGAGTGATCGCGATGTCGTAGCGGCGCATGGCTTTGGCGGCGTCCCATTCCAGGATCTCCGCTTCATTGACCGAGTAAACCAGCGGCACCACATCGAGGATTACGTCAATGTCCCGTTGCGAAAGAAGGCCGCCGGTTGATTTAAAAAATCGTCAATGCGCTCCTGCAACCCCGTCCAGTCGGGCACGGTCAGGCCGGCGAGATCGGGGATCATCAGCCCGGTGCAATGGGCGGTAATGAATTCGGCGCGGTCCTTGGCGGTGGCGAGTTTTTTCATCACCTTGGTCGCGCGCAGGGCGGGCATTTCCAGGTCGAGTGCGGTGTGGGTGCGACCGGCGGCATCCACCGGCAGCAGCAGTTGGACCGGTTGTTCGTGGCTCGATGGCGCCGGCTCGCCGAGGAAGAACGACGCAGGACGGGTCGACATCTCATGCACGAATTGGGCGATGGTCACGTAGTCCGGGCGCTTGAGTTGGTCGAGCTCTTTTTCCGACAGGCCGGTGGCGAGTTTCGCCAGTTCGAAGAACTGATCGTCCTCATCATCACCGGCCCGGGCCAGCGCGTCTTTTTGCGCGGCGTAGTACAGCGGCTTGAGTTGTACCTGCTCGATCGTCGCGCCAGTGTCGGCGGTGATCGGCGAGAGCAGGCGGTGCAGCGGTGGCATCCAGGCCATGGGGCAATTCCTTGGGTAACGTTGTAAAAAAGGGCGGGCGCCGATTCCTGTGGGAGCTGGGCTTGTCCGCGATGCAGGCGACTCGGTGTTTCTCAGATAGACCGAGGTGTGGCCATCGCAGGCAAGCCAGCTCCCACAGGGACCGCGATCATTCCTAAGGCATCAGCACGGCGCGGCGTGCGTCGCCGAGAATATCGACGCCATTGAGCACGAACTTCTGGGTGCGCACGTCGATGTCGATCACCGGGATGCCGTTTTCCAGGCGGTTGTAGGTGCGGCAGGACAGCACCAGGGTAGTGGTGGCCTTGTCGCCCATTTTCAGCTTGGCTTCCGCCAGGGATTTGAGCTTTCCGCCGACCGTGTGGTAGGTGAAATAGGTCTTGCCGTCCTGGTCCTGACCGGCTTCGCGCACGTTCAGCAGGATGTCGTCACCCAGGCGCACACCCAGGGCCAGCATGATTTCCGGGCCGGCGCCTTGCAGGATCAACGTGGCATTGAGCACCTTGCCGCTCTTGGCCATTTCCTCGGCGATAAAGCGCCCGCCGGACATGGGCTCCATCTCGAACTCGATCGTCGGCGGGGTGAATTCCTCCACCGTCGCGGACAACGGCAGGCCTTGAAGGGTGGCCGCAATGGCCTGTCTGACTCGGTTGGTAAACATTAGAGAACGTCCTCCAGGAACTGCTCGATGATTTCATCGCGGGCATTGAGTTGATAAATCATGTGTTCGTTCGGCGCGTAGCGGCCGTAGTCGATGACGATGAACCAGGTGCCGTTCTTGTACTTCTCGACACTGTTCAGTTCCGGGTGCAGGTACACGCTGCCGCCGGGGATGGTTTCGTCGGCGACCAGGGTTTGCAGCCAGTCGTTGATGCGCTTGACCTCCTGGTCCATGAAGGACTTGGTGAGGTTCTTGGCCATGGCTTTCTGGCCGGCCTTGACCAGCTTGCGGCTGATGGCATCTTCCAGGCCGACATAGCTGATGAACTTGCCGGTGATGGAGCGGTTACCCAGCAGCGAAAAACCGCCGAGGATGGTCCGGGCGTAGTAGCTCACGCCGTAGCGGTTGAGCAGGTCGCCTTCGGTGGAGGTGTCGAGGATGTTGTACTCGACCACGCGGGAAACATCCTCGGCGAACGTCACCTGATTACCCGGGCTTTCCCACTGCTTGACCTTGGCCAATGCAGCAATGGCCAGGGACGACGGCGCGAGGAACACATTCTTCTTCGCCGCCTTGGAGTACACCGACGGCATGTTGTGCACCAGCAGGCAACGGTCGAAGCCAAGGTCGGCACCGCCCAGTTCGCCGCTGTAGGTCACTTGGCCGGCGACCGCCACGTCCTTGCCATCCAGCACCACACGGGCCTTGATGCGCTTGCCGAAAGCGGCGAACTCACCAGCCACCGCCTTGGCGCCGGTGAAGCCTGGAGCGCCGATGATGGTCAGGTCTTCCGGCACGCTGGCCAGTGCCGCCAGGCCCAGCTTGCGACCGGTGACCGGCTCATCGCCGCCGATCACGTTGTTCTGGGTATCGGCCGCCGTTGCGCCCTCCTCCACGATCACCACGTAGACCGGCACCTTCACCACCTTGAGGATCTGGTACACCGCATGAAACAACGTGCCCGACTCGCTGCCTGTAGGATCCAGCAACGCCTGGGCGGTGAAACTGTTGATACGGAACGGCGAATTTTTCGGGATCGACGCGTGGGCCTTCGGCGCGGTGCCGACCAGGCCGATCACGTTATCGCCCAGGCCGCCCATGGCCTCGGGAGATTCGGTCGCGTTGACGGTGATGCCGTTGTGCTCGAAGTTCAAAACCTCAGCCATGATTAGTCAGCCTTCTCGGTGGTGGCCTTTGGGGCCGGGGTGGCGTTGAGGACGCTGGTCAGTTCCAGACGGCCAGCGGTGCGCAAGGCGGTTGCTTCGACGTCCAGCAGGTCGAGTTCCTCGCCGACGACAGACCAGTGGCCGGCGTGGGTGGGGAATGGGATGAGGACGGTGTAGGTTTGGCGGGTGGGCATATGCACTCCATGCACAAAAAAGCCGCTCAAGGCGGCGGGGTTCTGGATCTGGAAAGAAAACGCCCCGTCAGTGCGGGGCGTTTATTCGGTTTGGTTGGCGATCCACGACGGTGCAACAGGCCGATGTTCACTGTTCGGAAAGTCGGGCGACTGAGGCCAGTCGCGCAACGCCTGCATATACATCAGCAGTTCTTTGAACTGCGCCTCGGAGAGCGTTGGAGCAACTTCAATTTCAAGCTGATCGCGATGGCGCTCACGCAGCCATTTCACTGACGACAACTCATAACCGCGCCAGGCTCGTTCCCGAGCGACAACATCTTCAATGGTTGGAGAAACACCAGGATCCGAAATGGCGAAACCCCGTTCGCTGAGATCCGCATATTCCTTTTCCGACATTTCAATCACATCGGCCGGCATGTTTTTGCCATGCAGCGACAACGAGTAAAGCCCGTGGGTAGACGGTGAATAAAACATGGCACCTCCTCAATAACCGATTGCAATCACCAGCGGAAAGACAAGCCCTTGGTTCGCGGTACCGAACCACTGAGGAAATAGTTTGACGGTCTCTTTGTTCCAGCTACTGACTTGGAACATCTGGTCAGAAAACACCGTGTCATTACCCATGGTCGAGACAGAAGAGATCAGACATGCATTGGGAAATGCGAGAGGAAAACTGACCGCGGGATAAGCGACTGATTCAAGACCGCTGACGGGCCCTTTAAACCACTGGATAACCAACCCGCCCAACCAAGAAGGAAATGCGATATGCCCAGGCATACCGAGTGAAATTGAAAACCCGGCGCGCAGTTTTTTGGGGGTTACAACGACTGCATCGTCCACCCCGGCATTCACTTGTGCCTGAGTTGCAACTTTCACAGTGCCTTGATTGATTTCCGTCGCCTGAACCGCCAAAGGCGCCAACGCCGAAACATTAATAGTTCCCTGATTGATCGGCGCGCTCCAGGCCTTGATACACCACATCACCGCCAGGTTGCGCGGACGGGTTTCATTACCGCCGGTGTACCCGACGTCCTGAAGGAAATCAAAAACGGAACCGCCGAGAGCCTTAACGCCAGCGACGCCAACCGCAGAACTGATGCCAGTTTGATTGGGCGGCGTATGGGTGTGGTTCTTGAACGCATCCGCCTGGAAACTGGCAACCGCACGCCCCGCATCAACGCCCCGCCCATGATCCCAACCCCGGAAAAACTCCCCTCGCGACTCCGGCAACCGGGTGAACCCAGCTGCATCACTCGCAACGTTGAATTTCTTCGCCAGATACGCAGCCAAGTCTGGATAAACAGAATCCTTGAACAGGCTGTTATCCACCTCCAGATACCCCGACGGCACGATTCCAAGCGGAAACGGCACCATCGCGCCGACCGGCAACGCTGAAGCCTTGGCGATCAATGCTTCAATCTCTGCCCTGGTATACGACCCCTTCGCCAACTGCTGCGCCAGGTAATCCACCACCCACGCCCGAGTCGCCTTCACCACCGTGTCATCAATCAACAACGTCACATTGGCGGCATTGGTCGTCTCGAAAATCGAGCGAATGTAAAACTCTTTGCCCGCCCCCGACGTCGTCAACACCGGCTTGTACGACTCCGGATATTTCACGATGGCATACAAGATCCCGCTGTCCGTCCACAGCCCGGCTTCCCGCACATACCAGCCGCCGACATTCGACGGAATGGTGACCTCAGCCATCAGCCAGTTGGCGTTTTTTTCATCTTGAAACAGCGCGTTCAATGGCCCGCGCCAGACTTCGCGTTTCAGCGCTTTTGCACTGGCATCAGGGTTATAGACAGCGCCGTTGCCGTCGCCGACGGAGATCTGCGCCAGTTTGATCGGCACGCCCGCAGCCTTGCAGGCGGTTTCGTAGGCGAGCCCCGCGTTGGTGAGCAGGGTGTAATAGTCAGCCATTTAATGCTCCTGTGGATAAAGGGTGGTGGTTTCGACGGTGTAGAGCCCGGCCGCCAAACAGGCGCGGCCCGTGGCCTCAACGCCGGCCAGCACATTTGGGTAAATCGTCGCGAGTTCGCCGCACAGCGTGGCGCCGCCGATGCTGTGGCGGCCCGACGCGCTCAGGCCGACAGAGACCGAGAAGATGTCGCGCTCGCTTTTGGCATCGGCCAGGCGTCGATCAAGTCGCAGGTCAGTGGCTTCGCTGTAGGGCAATTCGGTCCAGACCCGGACGGCAAAGCTGTAGGGCACACCTCGCGGTTTCTGCTCGTACCAGGCGCGCACTTCGGCGCGTAGTTGCAGGCCTTTGATGGCGTTTTCCAGGGCTTGGCGAGTGCCAGCCTGGCGAGCGGTGGGCCAGGCGAGTTTGACCGTCAGGCGCTTCTCGGCCTCGGGGGCGGTGGTGCTCCATTCGTTCACCGCGCGGTCCGCTGCCAGGTAGGGCAAAAACGCCGCCGGCGTACGATCCGGGTCCATCAGTTGGGGGAACGGCGGCGTGACCCGCTCCAGCAAATAGCCGAAGCCCAGGTCCAGGGCCTTTTCCAGGGGTGAACTGTTGGCGGGCAACAGGCTCGTCTTGGGCTCACTCATAGCGTGCGCACCTCCACCTCGACGCCCGTGCAGTACGGGGCCTGGAATGCCGAACTGATGATCGGCGCCAGCGGTTCAAGGATTTGCAGTTGCGCAGCGCCGGCGCTGTGGATGGCGTAGTCGATCCAGCTCGGATCGACCCGCCCTTCCAGGCGATGACAGGAATCGGCGTAGGTTTGCAGCAGCTGTTGCGCGGCAACCTGGGTCAACCCCGAATCGGGGCCCGCGTTGATCTTGGCGACCACACGGATCTTGTAGCGTTGGATCTGCGCGCCCTGGACGGTGACCAGATCGGTTTCCGGTCGTACATCGGGCCGTGCGAAATGTCGCCGCACGCCGTCAAGCAAATCGGCAGAGGCGCTGCCATCGCCGTCCCGGGAGAGCACGGTGACCATCACCTCGCCAGGCGCGGTACGCCGACCGTTGCCATCCTTGATCCGCGCAGCATAGCCGTCCGGGTTGAAGGTATAGCTGACCGTCACCACGCCCGGCGCGGCGCTTTGCACCTTGACCGCTGGCCGCTCGCCCAAGGTGAACACTTCGCGGCGATATTGCATGCGCGAGCCCGCCGCTGGGGCGTGGGGCGCCAGGTAATAACGCAGGCGAGCATCATCGTCGCTTTCCAGAATCGGCGGCACAGGCGGGAACGCGGCCGGGTCGCCAGGGTCGAGTACCTGGCGCTCCAGGCCCATGTCCGCGAGGCGCGCATCCAGGTTGCTGCCGGTGGCCCACCACGCCAGCATCTGCTTGATGCGCGCATTGTATTGGCGTTCGTGGGTTTGCAGGCGTACGCAAAACGCTTCCAGGGCCAGGGTCAGCAGCTCGCTTTCATTGTCGAGGCTGAGCTTGAGCTTGGCCGCGCTCTGCGGCGCTCGGGTGGCCACGTAGTCGACGACAAACGCCTTGAACTCCGCCAACAGCGGCTCGAAGGCGTCGACCGCGATAATCGCCGGTTCCGCCAGTTGGTTCTGGCCAGGGATCAGCATGCTCATGTGACGACCTCGAAGGATTGTTGGCGGTTTTTCCAGGTGCCGGCAAAACGCAGCAGCAAGCCGGCGCCCTGGCGGGTCGCGACGATGACCTGGGGTTGAAAGTCGGTGATGCCGTTCTGCGCGTTGTAGAACGCGTCGGCGGCGTGGCTCTGGGCGAGGATCAACAAGTCATCGCCGAGGTTCTGGCCGAGCAGTTGCGGGATCTTCGAGCCGTACAACGGGCGCTTCTGGCGAGTGCCCACGGGGGTGGTCAGCGCTCGGGTGGCGCGCTGGACGAATTGCAGCCAGTCATCGACCGCTGCCCCGCTGTTCCTATCGATTCCGATCATGGCAAATCCTTATGCGCTGCTGATCACGCGGCCGTGGTGGTCCACCACGGGGCCGCTCAAATGCACACCCTTGGCATCCAGCAGCAAGCCGCTGGCGCCGAGTTGCAGGGTGATGCTGTCTTTGGTCAGCGCCAGCGTGGCGGCGCCGACGGTCACGTTCAGCTGTTCACGGGAGCCGCTGACAGTGGTCGGCCCGTTGCTCCAATTGAACGTATGGCTGGCATCGTCATAGTCGCTTTGGGTGCCGTCCTGATAGCGGCGCCGGGTCAACGAGGCCACGCCGGAGACCGGCGGAAACAGATTACTGTTGAGGCCGAACAAGGCCACGGACTGTGCTCCGCCTTCCCCGCCGCCATAGTTGAGCAACAGGCATTGCTCACCCACCGAGGGAATGCGGGTTTCAGTCTGTGAACCGGCGCTGGGGTTGAAAAAGCGGATGGCCGGGCTGAGCAAATCCCCATGGCTGACCTTGCAGGTGTTGCTGGCGGCGTCGACCTCCTGGCACACGCCAATCCGGCAGAAACTTTCCGCACGGCGATACAGGTCTTCGAGCTGGGTTTCCATTTCTACCAGGCGCTCGACAATCGGCCCGAGTTGCATGCGTAGCAATGCGTCGAACATGGACTACTCCTGGAGTGGGCGATATTGATCCGGATCGTTGATGTCGGAGACTTCCCAAGTGCGGGCAAATAACGGTTTGCCTGTGGGATCTTCGAGGAGGCGCGGGCCGAGGTAGAGGGTTTGGCTGAAGGACACGGTCCAGGTGTCGTAGTCCGTTTCCACGCCGTTCAGCGCGGAAGGTGCAGCGACGATGGCCATGGGCAAATCGCACTGATCCGGCGGCAGGCCCCAGCGGTTGTCCAGGGCCAGGTCCATCAGTTGGCTGGCCAGGTCGCACGCATCAAACGCTGCGGCCCCGGTGGCGACAGTGACCTTGAGTGAAACCGCCAGCACATGCGCCTTGCGCCCCTCAAGGGAGCGCACGCCAGGGCCATTGCGCTCCATGCTGACAAGCACGCCGGTCTGATCGCCGGAGCCGCTGAAGTCTTGGTGATTACCGACACGCAATTGTGGGAAAGCGCTCTTCAGCGCGTCCGCAATCGCCATGGGCAGTTGGGAAGTTTTTTCGATAGAGGTCATCTTGTTGCGTCCTTGCAGCGTTACTGCTGATCCGGGCGGTTGACGCCGATACGCTTGGCCGCCCAACGTTCATAAAGGCCGATGGCCACGTCTGCGCCAGCCATGGCGGTCAGGCAACCCAGGGCGGCGGCGGTCCAGACCGACAGGCCCGCGGCATACAACAGCATCACGGCCGAGACCCCGCAGACCATGCACGCCCCAGACCGCAAGGCCAGGCGGCGTACCAGCGACCAGCCCCGGGCGCCCTCCTTGTCGGCGCGCCACATTTCACCGCTGACCCCGCCGATCAGGGCCAGTACGATCACCAGCCAGATCGGCATTTCCGCTAACGCTTGCTGCTCGTTTGTCATATCACGCCTCCTGGCTGAGCAATGCCGGCACAGTGCCGGGGTTTGGATACTTCCGTATGTCGGTGGGCATTCCAAAAAGCCCGGTTGCCCAGGCTTTTCAGCAATGCGTCCCGCGAACTGTCGGCGCTACTGGCGCGGTACGGTTCTTCCCTCGATGTTTTTCCGACCACGATCCCTGTCTGCCGGATAACTGCTTCTGGTGCTTTACGCTGCACACCCGGGCCAGTTGCCAACCCTCTGAACCGTTGAGGCCGGTTCATCGCTGCCTGTTCTTGTCATGCGGTGTAACTAAAGAGCGTCGGCATCCTTGCCGGTATTACCTGGCGTCCTTGCCATCGCTGTGATGGCGTCCTTGCCGATGTTGCGTGCCTTCCTTGTCTTCCTTGGCAGCATCCTTGCCGCCTCCACCAAGCCTACTTGCCTGGCTTGAGATGGAGAATATGCATGTATGCATATACAGTCAATGCGCAGATGCATTTATTTTCGCAGGGTAATTGCGCTAATGCATAGAAAGCCATGCAGGCATGGGGTTAGCCTGCTTTTGCCAGGCGAAAAAAAACCCGCGCATTGGCGGGTTTTGCCTTACACAAGAGGGTTAGCGAGCGTACATGCCCCACCAGAACACATGGCCAAGAATGCTGATCTGCTCATCCTGGATGTCCTGGAAACTGTAGTCCTCGTCCGGGTGCTCATCGCGATTGAAACTGCGCAGGCGAATCCCGGAAGGCAGGCGATAGAGCTGTTTCACCCGCAGTTGACCGTTGTGATTGATGGCATACAAATCGCCATCGACGATATCGCCAATCCCGCTCTTGCCCGCGTTGACCCCAACCGTCGCCCCATCACGCAGCACGGGCAGCATGCTGTTGCCACGCACGGTCACGCACTTGGCCTGGTCAAACTGCACACCGTTATGCCGCAGGCTGCGCTTGCCAAACCGCAGACTGGCTTTCTCGCTTTCCTCGATGACGAATCTTCCTGATCCAGCAGCCAATTCAACCTCGCGCAGAAAAGGGATCGACACCTCGTCATCATTCACGGGGGTGTCGTCGTCCCACAGGCTAATGTCCTTGAGTTCCGAATGGGTTGGGTCACGCAGGTCTTCGCGCAAGGCGCCGATGGCTACGCGCCCGCGCAGTTGGTCGGTGCTGACGCGAAAGTACTCGGCGATGCGCGAGATGTGTTTGTCCGAGGGATCGACGATCTTGCCGCTGAGGATCCGGGACAGCGTGGATTGAGGCACACCGGTGCGCCGGTGAAGCTCCATGGGGGAGATCCGGTCGCGGTCCAGCAGTTCTCGTAAGACGATAGAAACGTTGCGTTTTTGCATAGCGCGGATAGTGACGAGTGTTTTTTGGGTTGGCAAATGCAAAATTGCATATTTATTGCATTTATTACCGCCTTGCCCCTATCTGCTTGTGACCTGCGAAGCCCCGACCTCGCGTGTTAACCTTGCGGCCATCGCAAAATCAGCAGGGCCGAGCGCCCCCTTTGCCCCACTCCTTTAACGAATTTGCCTACTACCCAATGAGTAAAAACACTTCCGACCTGTCCTCCCACACCCCGATGATGCAGCAGTACTGGCGCCTCAAGAACCAGCACCCTGACCAGTTGATGTTCTATCGCATGGGCGACTTCTACGAGATCTTCTACGAAGACGCGAAGAAGGCCGCCAAGCTGCTGGACATCACCCTGACCGCCCGTGGGCAATCGGCTGGGCAGTCGATTCCGATGTGTGGGATTCCATACCACTCGCTGGAAGGTTATCTGGTCAAGCTGGTGAAGCTGGGCGAGTCGGTGGTGATCTGTGAGCAGATTGGCGACCCGGCCACTAGCAAGGGGCCAGTGGAACGCCAGGTGGTGCGCATTATTACACCGGGGACGGTGAGTGATGAGGCGTTGCTGGATGAGCGCCGCGATAACCTGATTGCCGCGGTGTTGGGCGATGAGCGTTTGTTCGGCCTGTCGGTGCTGGACATCACCAGCGGCAATTTCACTGTGCTGGAGATCAAGGGTTGGGAAAACCTGCTGGCCGAGCTGGAACGTATCAACCCGGTGGAGTTGTTGATCCCGGATGATTGGCCAAAGGACCTGCCAGCGGAAAAACGTCGTGGGGCCAAGCGCCGTGCGCCGTGGGATTTTGAGCGTGACTCGGCGCTGAAAAGCCTGTGCCAACAGTTCTCCGTGCAGGACTTGAAGGGCTTCGGTTGCGAAACCCTGACCCTGGCCATCGGCGCCGCCGGTTGCCTGCTCGGTTATGCCAAGGAAACCCAGCGCACCGCCCTGCCGCACTTGCGCGCCCTGCGTCATGAGCGCCTGGACGATACCGTGGTGCTGGATGGCGCCAGCCGGCGCAACCTGGAGCTGGACACCAACCTGTCCGGCGGCCGCGACAACACGCTGCAATCGGTCGTCGACCGTTGCCAGACCGCCATGGGCAGCCGCTTGCTGACCCGTTGGCTGAACCGTCCGCTACGAGACTTGAGCGTGCTGCAGGCGCGTCAGTCGTCTATTACCTGCCTGCTGGACGGTTACCGCTTTGAGAAGCTGCAACCGCAGTTGAAGGAAATCGGCGATATCGAGCGCATCCTCGCGCGGATTGGCCTGCGCAATGCGCGGCCCCGCGATCTGGCGCGCCTGCGCGATGCCCTCGGCGCCCTGCCGCAACTGCAAGCGGCGATGACCGAACTGGAAACGCCACACTTGCAACAGTTGGCCGTGACCACCAGCACCTACCCGGAGCTGGCGGCACTGCTGGAAAAAGCCATCATCGACAACCCCCCGGCGATTATCCGTGACGGCGGCGTGTTGAAGACCGGTTACGACAGCGAGCTGGACGAGCTGCAATCCCTCAGCGAAAACGCCGGGCAGTTCCTGATTGACCTGGAAGCCCGCGAAAAAGCCCGTACCGGCCTGGCCAACTTGAAAGTCGGCTACAACCGCGTACACGGCTACTTTATTGAACTGCCGAGCAAGCAGGCCGAGTCGGCGCCTATCGACTATCAGCGTCGCCAGACCCTCAAGGGTGCCGAGCGCTTTATCACGCCGGAGCTCAAGGAGTTCGAAGACAAGGCGCTGTCGGCCAAAAGCCGTGCGCTGGCGCGGGAAAAGATGCTGTATGAAGCCCTGCTCGAAGACCTCATCGGCCAACTGGCGCCGTTGCAAGATACCGCCGCCGCCCTGGCCGAGCTGGATGTGTTGAGTAACCTCGCCGAGCGCGCGCTGAACCTTGACCTGAACTGCCCGCGTTTTGTCAGCGAGCCGTGCATGCGCATCGTGCAGGGGCGCCACCCGGTGGTCGAGCAAGTACTGACCACACCGTTCGTCGCCAACGACCTGGCGCTGGACGATGACACCCGCATGCTGGTCATCACCGGTCCGAACATGGGCGGTAAATCCACCTACATGCGTCAGACCGCACTGATCGTGCTGCTGGCGCATATCGGCAGCTTTGTGCCGGCGGCCAGTTGCGAGTTGTCCCTGGTGGACCGGATTTTCACGCGGATCGGTTCCAGCGATGACCTGGCCGGCGGCCGTTCGACCTTTATGGTGGAAATGAGCGAAACCGCCAACATCCTGCACAACGCCACCGAACGCAGCCTGGTGCTGATGGACGAAGTCGGTCGCGGCACGAGCACTTTCGACGGCCTGTCCCTGGCCTGGGCGGCGGCCGAGCGTTTGGCGCACCTGCGTGCCTATACGCTGTTTGCCACCCACTATTTCGAACTGACCGTATTGCCGGAAAGCGAACCGCTGGTGGCCAACGTGCATCTCAATGCCACCGAGCACAACGAGCGCATCGTGTTCCTGCACCACGTGTTGCCTGGGCCGGCCAGCCAGAGCTACGGCCTGGCGGTGGCACAACTGGCCGGCGTGCCGAACATCGTGATCAGCCGCGCCCGCGAGCACCTCAGCCGCCTGGAAACTACAGCGCTGCCCCATGAAACCGTGGTCGCCAGCCCAGCCAAGGCCGCGAGCAAAAGTGCAGCTCCTCACCAGAGCGATATGTTCGCCACCCTGCCCCATCCGGTGCTGGAAGAGTTGGCAAAGCTTGACCTGGATGACTTGACGCCGCGCAAAGCGCTCGAAATGTTATATGCACTGAAGGTTCGGATATAACGCTGACGCTTGCAAGCTGGTAGACTCTCGCGCGGTTTGGGATGCTGCGGGCTTTTTAGCCTGGCCTGCAGACTATCGCTCCCGAACCTCGCGAGCCCTGCCACAAAGGGTTTCGCTGCCGCCGCCTGAGGAGAGAATTAGAAATGACCTTCGTCGTCACCGACAACTGCATCAAGTGCAAGTACACCGACTGCGTGGAAGTATGTCCGGTGGACTGCTTCTACGAAGGCCCGAACTTCCTGGTCATCCACCCGGATGAGTGCATCGACTGCGCCCTGTGTGAACCAGAATGCCCGGCCGTCGCGATTTTCTCCGAGGACGAAGTCCCGGCAGAGATGCAGGAATTTATTCAGTTGAACGTCGAGCTGGCGGAAATCTGGCCGAACATCACTGAGAAGAAAGACTCGCTGCCGGATGCAGCAGAGTGGGATGGCGTCAAAGGCAAGATCAAAGACCTCGAGCGCTAACAGCGCCGCCGCCAAACAAAAAAAGGCCCTTAGGGGCCTTTTTTGCGTCCGGGGACTTTTCTGCAGGCAAAAAAAAGGGGCGGTATGACCCGCCCACATTTTTTCCCTAGTCCCTGTATTCCTTTTCATCATCCTGATGAATCGCATCCTGCGACGTTCCTTCAAACCATCGTTCCTTGATGGCTGTGTCAATCCGTGGACACAGGGCTGATCTTAGAGACTTCCAAGGGAAGTTCAACGGGATCCAACCCGTGGACTGACACACAAAAACCCTCAACCAGATTTAATTAATTGTTGTATTTCAATGCGTTAAAAAAAACTCTCAGCGTTTCGGGACGTACATGTCCGGTAAAAAAACCAAACACTTACGAAAAAGTAAGCAAATGCTTACACGAGCAATTGCGCAAAAGCGTAACGACCATGTCCTGGGCATCTTGCGGGCATGAAAAAGCCCCGACACTGTCGAGGCTTTTTCCCTTCACATCCCTTAGTCGTCGCTGACAGTAATCGTCGGCATTGCCGGCGCCGCGGCTTCCTGCAAGACGATGCGTGCGCCCACATGACGGGCCAGTTCCTGATAGATCATGGCGATCTGGCTGTCAGGCTCGGCCACAACGGTGGGCTTGCCGCCGTCAGCCTGCTCGCGAATCAGCATCGACAGCGGCAGCGAGGCCAGCAGTTCAACACCGTATTGAGTGGCCAGCTTCTCACCGCCGCCTTCTCCGAACAGATGCTCGGCGTGGCCGCAGTTGGAGCAGATGTGCACCGCCATGTTCTCGACAACACCCAGCACCGGGATATTGACCTTGCGGAACATCTCCACGCCCTTCTTGGCATCGAGCAAAGCCAGATCCTGCGGCGTGGTGACGATCACCGAACCGGCCACCGGGACTTTCTGTGCCAGGGTCAGCTGGATATCACCGGTGCCTGGCGGCATATCGATCACCAGGTAGTCCAAATCGCCCCAGGCCGTCTGGGTGACCAGTTGCAGCAGGGCCCCGGAGACCATCGGCCCGCGCCAGACCATTGGCGTGTTGTCGTCGGTGAGGAAGGCCATGGACATGACTTCCACTCCGTGGGACTCGATCGGCACAAACCACTTCTGATCCTTGACCTTGGGCCGTGTGCCTTCGGCGATGCCGAACATCACGCCCTGGCTCGGGCCGTAGATGTCGGCGTCGAGGATGCCCACGCGCGCGCCTTCACGGGCCAGGGCCAGGGCCAGGTTAGCCGCGGTGGTGGATTTGCCCACGCCACCCTTGCCGGAGGCGACGGCGACGACATTCTTGACGTTGACCAGACCCGGGATCTGCGCCTGGGCCTTGTGTGGCGCAATCACGCACTGGATATCGACCTTGGCCGAGCGCACGCCGTCGAGGCCTTCAATGGCCATCTGCAGCATCTGTGCCCAGCCGTTCTTGAACAGGCCGGCGGCATAGCCCAGCTCCAGCTGGACCGACACGTGGTCGCCCTGTACCTCGATGGCACGTACACAGCCGGCACTGACCGGGTCCTGGTTCAAATAAGGGTCGGTGTACTGGCGAAGAACGGCTTCCACCGCTGCGCGATTGACGGCGCTCATGGGCTACTCCCGAAAAAAGACTGACTGAAACAGGCGGCTATCCTAACCGTTCCCGCCGGTCAGCGGCATGCTTTCGCAGGCCGGGAAGATGCTGAAACAGCTCCACGGGGTGAAATATATTTCCCAGCGCTTTATAGTGGCCGACCTCCGTTTCATCAAGTAGCCGAGCCCCATGTCCGAGCCACGCAAGATCCTCGTCACCAGCGCCCTGCCCTATGCCAATGGTTCCATCCATCTTGGCCATATGCTTGAGTACATCCAGACCGATATGTGGGTGCGCTTCCAGAAGCATCGCGGCAACCAATGCATCTATGTCTGCGCGGACGACGCCCACGGTTCGGCCATCATGTTGCGCGCCGAAAAGGAAGGCATCACCCCGGAACAACTGATCGCCAACGTGCAGGCTGAACACAGCGCCGACTTTGCCGAGTTCCTGGTGGACTTCGACAACTTCCACTCGACCCACTCCGAAGAAAACCGCGAGCTGTCGAGCCAGATCTACCTGCGCTTGAAAGAAGCCGGGCATATCGACCAGCGGTCGGTCACCCAGTATTTCGACCCGGAAAAGAAAATGTTCCTGGCCGACCGCTTCATCAAGGGCACCTGCCCGAAATGTGGCACCGAAGACCAGTACGGCGACAACTGCGAAAAATGCGGTGCAACCTACGCGCCGACCGAGTTGAAGGATCCGAAGTCGGCTATCTCCGGTGCCACCCCGGTACTCCGGGATTCCCAGCACTTCTTCTTCAAGCTCCCGGATTTCCAGCAGATGCTGCAAGCCTGGACCCGCAGCGGCACCCTGCAGGATGCCGTGGCCAACAAGCTCGCCGAATGGCTCGACAGCGGCCTGCAACAGTGGGACATCTCCCGCGACGCGCCGTACTTCGGCTTCGAGATCCCAGGCGAGCCGGGCAAGTATTTCTATGTGTGGCTGGATGCGCCAATCGGCTACATGGCCAGTTTCAAGAACCTGTGCGATCGCACGCCGGAACTGGACTTCGACGCGTTCTGGAACAAGGATTCTACCGCCGAGCTGTACCACTTCATCGGCAAGGACATCGTCAACTTCCACGCCTTGTTCTGGCCAGCGATGCTCGAAGGCTCGGGCTACCGCAAGCCGACCGCCATTGCCGTGCACGGCTACCTGACAGTCAACGGCCAGAAGATGTCCAAGTCCCGTGGCACCTTTATCAAGGCGCGCACCTACCTGGACCACCTGTCGCCGGAATACCTGCGCTACTACTACGCCTCCAAGCTGGGCCGTGGCGTCGATGACCTGGACTTGAACCTGGAAGACTTCGTACAGAAGGTCAACTCGGACCTCGTAGGCAAAGTCGTCAACATCGCCAGCCGTTGCGCCGGGTTTATCCACAAGGGCAACGCCGGTGTGCTGGTGGCCGAGAACGCTGCGCCAGAACTGACCGACGCGTTCCTGGCCGCCGCGCCAAGCATCGCCGACGCCTATGAAGCCCGCGACTTTGCCCGTGCCATGCGTGAAATCATGGGCCTGGCCGACCGCGCCAACGCCTGGATCGCCGACAAGGCACCGTGGTCGTTGAACAAACAGGACGGCAAGCAGGCTGAAGTCCAGGCGATCTGCGCCACGGGTGTCAACCTGTTCCGCCAGTTGGTGATCTTCCTCAAGCCGGTGCTGCCATTGCTGGCCGCCGACGCCGAGGCGTTCCTCAACGTCGCGCCGCTGACCTGGAACGACCACGCCAGCCTGCTCAGCAACCACCAGCTGAACGAGTTCAAGCCACTGATGACCCGGATCGACCCGGTCAAAGTCCAGGCCATGACCGACGCTTCGAAAGAAGACCTGGTCGCCAGCCAGACCGACACCGGTTCGGCTGCCCCCGCTGGCAATGGTGAACTGGCCAAAGACCCGATTTCTGCGGAAATCGACTTTGACGCTTTCGCCGCCGTGGACCTGCGTGTCGCGCTGATCGTCAAGGCCGAAGCCGTGGAAGGTGCCGACAAGCTGCTGCGCCTGACACTGGATATCGGTGATGAGCAACGCAACGTGTTCTCCGGGATCAAGAGTGCCTACCCGGACCCGTCCAAGCTGGATGGTCGCCTGACCATGATGATTGCCAACCTCAAGCCTCGGAAGATGAAATTCGGTATTTCCGAAGGCATGGTGATGGCGGCTGGCCCTGGCGGTGAAGAAATCTACCTGCTGAGCCCTGACAGCGGCGCCAAGCCAGGTCAACGCATCAAGTAAGCCTGCAAAACAGCCCTGTCGCTTCGGCGATGGGGCTTTTCCGCTAGTCCCCTCTTCTCGCTTGCCGGATAATCAGGCTCTATTTGTTTAGCCGGCATGCCAATGATCCCAGCATGAACCTCATTCAACGTATCGACGCGCTGCTGCCGCAGACCCAATGCGGCAAATGCGGGCATCCGGGCTGCAAGCCATACGCCGAAGGCATCGCTAAAGGCGAGGCGATCAACAAGTGCCCGCCGGGTGGTCAGGAGACGATCGTCGGCCTGGCACACCTGCTGAGCGTCCCTGTGCTGACGCTGGACACCAGCCGTGGCGAAGCGCCAGCCCAGGTTGCCTACATCCGCGAAGCCGAGTGCATCGGCTGCACCAAATGCATCCAGGCGTGCCCGGTGGACGCCATCGTGGGCGCCGCCAAACTGATGCACACGGTAATCAGCGACGAGTGCACGGGTTGCGACCTGTGCGTGGCGCCTTGCCCGGTCGACTGCATCGATATGCGGCCGTTGGTCGAGCTAGTGCCAATGGTGGGCGGATTGGCGGCCAACGAACACGAACAGCACGCACGCAGCCTCAAGCGTGACCGGGCGCGGCGGCGTTTTGAACAGCGCAACGCGCGCTTGCAGCGGGAGGAACAACGCCAGCTAGCAGAGCGACTGGCACGGGCCAAGCGCGCGGTGCCGACGCATGCTGCACCCGCAGATGCAGGGCAAGCGGCCTCGGATGCAGCGATCAAGAAAGCCAAGATCGGCGTCGCCATGAGCCGTGCGCAGCTGCATAAATCCTTGAAAGCCTTCGGCCATCCGCCAACGTTTGAGCAACAATCGCAACTGATCGTCCTGCAACACCAGTTCGAAGCTGCGGAGCAAGCACTCGCGGCGCTAGAAGCGAACAGCCCGTCACCGCTGCCTGCCAACAAAGACCCAGAGCTCAAGCGCGCGAAAATCCAGTTGGCCATGCGGCGCGCCGAGTTGAAAAAGGCTCAAGAGCAGCACGCCGACGATCAACAACTGGCAACGCTCAGCGCGGCATTGACCGCTGCCGAGCAAGCCCTGCATGACGTCGAGGCGATCTCCGCGCAACCCCGCCCCGACTTGCAGCGCGTGGAGAAACGCCCCATCGACGCCCAACTGCGCCAGCTGAAAACCGCCCTGGCCTACGCCCGTGCGGATGTCAGCAAGTTACAGCGCCAACCGGGCACCAGTGCGCAAGCGCTGGCTGCGGCGCAACACAAACTGGAAGAGGCGCAGCGCCAGGTCGATACCCATGTCGGCACCTGACCTCTATCCTAATGAGGTTGTGGATTATAGGGTTACAAGCCTGGAACCCCTTTTCACCATTACGCCGACCGTTTGCAAGGAACTGCCTGCCCCATGAACGCCGTAAAACGCCTGGAAATTTTCCGCAGGTTTCACGAAGACAATCCAGAACCGAAAACCGAACTGGCCTACTCTTCGCCGTTCGAGTTGTTGATTGCGGTGATCCTGTCGGCACAATCCACTGATGTGGGCGTGAATAAGGCCACGGCCAAACTGTACCCGGTGGCGAATACACCGGAGGCGATCCATGCCCTGGGCGTCGATGGGTTGTCCGAATACATCAAGACGATTGGCCTGTACAACAGCAAGGCCAAGAATGTCATCGAGACCTGTCGGATGCTGGTGGAGTTGCACGGCGGTGAAGTGCCGCAAACACGTGAAGCCCTGGAAGCGCTGCCCGGTGTAGGCCGCAAAACCGCCAACGTTGTGCTCAATACGGCATTCCGCCAGTTGACCATGGCGGTGGACACCCACATTTTCCGGGTCAGTAACCGGACGGGCATCGCCCGCGGCAAGAATGTGGTGGAGGTGGAAACCCAGTTGATGAAGTTCGTGCCCAAGCCCTATCTACTCGACTCCCACCACTGGTTGATCCTGCACGGGCGCTATGTTTGCCAGGCGCGCAAGCCGCGCTGCGGCAGCTGTCGCATCGAAGACCTGTGTGAATACAAGGACAAGACGTCGGACGATTGAGTAATCATTGTTTTTTTCGATCAGTCGATTGAAAAAATCTTTTTTACCCATTCATGGATTATCGTTATAAGGAGCGCCAACGGCAGTCTTAGCCCGGAGTGAACCTTATGAGCACTGGCAAAGAACAACTGGATGTAGAAGACGACCTCGCTGCAGAGTCGGAGGACGATGGCGAAGCCCCCGTTGCGGAGGTAGCCAAGACCAATCTGAGCAAACGTCGCACTATCGACAATCTTCTGGAAGAGCGACGCTTGCAAAAACAACTGGCCGATTACGACTTCGACCTCTGACCTGCCCGTTGACGACCAGAAGCCTCCCTGACGGAGGCTTTTTTCTAGCGGTCTCACTGGCCGGTTAACACGTCCGTAGATGCCCCCTCCCCTATACGAGCCCGTTGCGTTGGGCCAACTCAATCAGGTCCACCAGCGAGCGTGCATTGAGCTTGAGCAGCAAACGCGTCTTGTACGTACTGACGGTCTTGTTGCTCAGGAACATGCCGTCGGCGATCTCCTTGTTGGTTTTACCGCGTGCCAACTGCTGCAGCACCATCATCTCCCGCCCCGAAAGGCGCTCGACCATGTCGGCCTCACTCGCGTTGCCCATGGTTGAGCGCACCGAATTCAACGCCTGGTTCGGGAAATAGCTGTAGCCGGAGAGCACCGCCTTGATGGCGCTCAACAACTCAGTCAAGTCCTGCTGCTTGCAGACATAACCCGCAGCGCCAGCCTGCATGCAACGCATGGAGAAATGGCCAGGCGCCTGGGACGTCAGCACCAGCACCTTGAACGGAGCGGGCTGTTTGACGGAGGAAAGCCGGCAAATAACTTCCAGCCCATCGAGCTTGGGAATTCCAATATCCAGTATGACGATGTCCGGCATATGCTCCCGTGCAAGTTGCAACGCATCGACACCGTTATCGGTCTCGGCAACGACCTCATAACCATGACGCTCCATTAGCATACGCACAGCAAGACGAATGACGGGATGATCATCCACGATCAGCACTTTATTCATAAGGAAAGTCCAATTTCGCTGTTCGAATTATTCAGAGCAAGCACAATAGCCTAGTCGTTTCCTAGTTGGCATAGCGTTCCCCCCTGAGTAACAGCAAGCAGAGACCCAAGCCACAACGATATAGGAATAAGCCTACAAAAAAACACTGATTCGGATGTGCCGAGTTTTATGGAGGCTTTCAGACTTTTCTGGGCCCACACACATTTCGAATGAAATATCCAACGGCTATGGGGCAGGCGGTAAAGGTAGCGCACATGACTTTCAGCAAATGCCCCTTGCTTGTTGCCTTCGCGCAGGTAAGTCGGCAAGAAAAACCTTATCATTTCAGTTCCCTTAAACACATCCACTTACACCATAATTTCCTACAGATATTTCACTCAGCAACACCCATCTCACGCCTATATGAGTGAATCTTCTGTAAGAAATAGTTCCTACCTCGGTGTAAATAAGTCATTCTCCATTTAATACGCCGCCCCAGAACCATTTCCCACATCTAAAAAACCTCACAAGCGCCAACTATTCAACACTCTATAAACATCACTAAACACCTGCCTAAAACTCGGTATCGACTTGCTTTTTTAACAGGCAAAAAAAAGGCCCCTTTAACAAGGGGCCTCTCTTAAAGCGTCAGGGCATTCAGAACAACTTGCGACCTTTGTTGGCCGCAATGCGCATGCGCAATGCGTTCAACTTGATAAAGCCCGCTGCGTCAGCCTGGTTGTAGGCGCCGCCATCTTCTTCGAAGGTAGCGATGTTGGCGTCGAACAGCGACTCATCGGACTTGCGGCCGGTGACGATCACGTTGCCCTTGTACAGCTTCAAGCGCACAACGCCGTTCACGTGGGCCTGGGAGGCGTCGATCATCTGTTGCAGCATCAGACGCTCAGGGCTCCACCAGTAGCCGGTGTAGATCAGGCTGGCGTACTTGGGCATCAACTCGTCTTTGAGGTGAGCCACTTCGCGGTCCAGGGTGATGGACTCGATAGCACGGTGAGCGCGCAGCATGATGGTGCCGCCCGGGGTTTCGTAGCAGCCACGGGACTTCATGCCCACGTAACGGTTCTCGACGATGTCGAGGCGGCCGATACCGTGTTCGCCACCGATGCGGTTCAGGGTCGCCAGCACGGTGGCCGGGGTCATCTCGACGCCGTCCAGTGCGACGATGTCGCCGTTGCGGTAGGTCAGTTCCAGGTACTGCGGCTTGTCTGGCGCGTTCTCCGGAGAGACGGTCCATTTCCACATGTCTTCTTCGTGCTCGGTCCAGGTGTCTTCCAGCACGCCGCCTTCATAGGAGATGTGCAGCAAGTTGGCGTCCATCGAGTACGGGGACTTCTTCTTGCCGTGACGCTCGATCGGGATCGCGTGCTTTTCAGCGTAATCCATCAGCTTTTCACGGGACAGCAGGTCCCATTCACGCCAAGGTGCAATCACTTTCACGCCTGGCTTGAGGGCGTAGGCGCCCAGTTCGAAACGCACCTGGTCGTTGCCCTTGCCGGTGGCGCCATGGGAAATGGCGTCGGCGCCGGTTTCGTTGGCGATTTCGATCAGGCGCTTGGCGATCAGCGGACGTGCGATGGAGGTACCCAGCAGGTACTCGCCTTCGTAGACGGTGTTGGCGCGAAACATCGGGAAAACGAAATCGCGGACGAATTCTTCGCGCAGGTCGTCAATGTAGATCTCTTTCACGCCCATGGCTTGCGCCTTGGCACGTGCAGGTTCGACCTCTTCGCCCTGACCCAGGTCAGCGGTGAAGGTCACCACTTCACAGTTATAAGTATCCTGCAGCCACTTGAGGATCACCGAAGTGTCCAGGCCGCCGGAATACGCGAGAACGACCTTGTTTACGTCGGCCATGCCATCACTCCACGGGGTTGTACGGAAAGGCGACGATTCTACCGATCAAAACCGTGAAATTACAGGGGCGCGACAGCAAATGAAGATAAAGCGACAGATTATGTCGAACGAGCGACCGATGGTCGCACGTCAGGAGGTGGCGGCTGGGTTGCTCGGCCCGGTGGCCGTGGGTGCCGGTTTCTCGGGGGCTGCCACCCGTTCCAGCTGAATATTGACGCGCCGGTTGCGCGCCCGGTTGGCCGCATTGGTATTGGGCGCCAGGGGGTAGCTTTCGCCGTGGAAACGCAGGGTGACCTGCGACTCCTGGATGCCGTTGGCCTTGAAGTACTCCATGACCGCCAAGGCCCGACGACGCGAAACATCGCGGTTGGTCAGGCGATTGCCGCTATTGTCCGAATGACCGTTCAATTCAACGTGGTTGACGGTCGGATCAGCCTTCATGAATTCCACAATCACCGCCAACTTCTGCTTGGCCGCAGCGTCCAGTTCAATGCCGCCGCCGGGGAAGCCGACTTCCGTCTGCTTGACTTGGTCGTAGTTCATCGGCAGCAACTTGGCGGTACACAGTTGGTAGTCGCTATAGGCCTTGTTGAAGCGCACCGGCAATAAACGGATTTCCGAGTAGCCACCTTCGCGCCCGTAGTGTCGAACCGTCGGCGAGCGCCCCTCCAGCAAGCCATTGAACAAACGCCCAGCCTGGGCCTGGGAACTGTTGAACAACACATCGCCACTGCCGGCACGCACTGCACCCAGGTTGATATCACCTCGGCCGGGCTGCCAGGGTGCAGCGGCTGCCAACAAGGTCGCAGAACCCGCCCCCAGCGATCCGCCATAGGCTTTCAGACGAAACGTCGCCTGCTCGCCCGCCCGGCGCACGAACTCACCCGAACCGAAGTCGGTGATCGGCTGGGTCAGACGGCACTCGAACTTGTCGCCCTCCACCTTCCACTCAATATTCTCCAGACGCGTCTGGAACGTGAGGGCCATCGCAGGCAGGCTGGCGAACACACTGAGCAGGGCTAGATATTGCTGGCGCACGGGAGGCTCCACTGGTTTCTACAACACTTCAAAGCGTCATACATCGATAAGGCATACGAAAGGCTATCGGATGCATCCTGCAAAACTTGATAGCGAGTGCCTGCAAGAGTCTTTTCCGGTAGCATTCCCACCAGATTGACCCGCCTGGAATCCCCAATGTCCGACCGCCTGACCCTGCTGCGTCCCGACGACTGGCATATTCATCTTCGCGATGGTGCTGCGTTGCCCCAAACCGTGGCCGATGTTGCGCGCACGTTTGGCCGCGCCATCATCATGCCTAACCTGGTACCTCCGGTGCGTAATGCCGCTGAAGCCGACGCCTATCGCCAGCGTATCCTCGCTGCGCGGCCGGCCGGCAGCCGCTTCGAACCGCTGATGGTGCTCTACCTCACCGACCGCACCCAGCCCGAAGAAATTCGTGAAGCCAAGGCCAGCGGCTACGTGCACGCCGCCAAGCTGTACCCGGCTGGCGCGACCACCAACTCCGATTCCGGCGTGACCAGTATCGACAAGATCCTGCCGGCCATCGAAGCCATGGCCGAAGTCGGCATGCCGCTGCTGATCCACGGTGAAGTCACCCGTGGCGACGTGGACGTGTTCGACCGCGAGAAGATCTTCATCGACGAGCATATGCGCCGTGTGGTCGAGCTGTTCCCGACCCTCAAGGTGGTGTTCGAGCACATCACCACCGCCGATGCCGTGCAGTTCGTCACCGAGGCCTCGGCCAACGTCGGCGCGACCATCACCGCCCATCACCTGCTGTACAACCGCAACCACATGCTGGTGGGCGGGATTCGGCCGCACTTCTATTGCCTGCCCATCCTCAAGCGCAACACCCACCAGGTGGCGTTGCTGGATGCGGCGACCAGCGGTAATCCGAAGTTCTTCCTCGGCACCGACTCGGCGCCCCACGCCCAGCACGCCAAGGAAGCGGCGTGCGGCTGTGCCGGTTGCTACACCGCGTATGCGGCGATCGAGCTGTACGCCGAAGCGTTCGAACAGCGCAATGCCCTGGACAAGCTTGAAGGTTTTGCCAGCCTCAACGGCCCGCGTTTCTACGGCCTGCCGGCGAATACCGACCGCATCACCCTGGTCCGTGAAGACTGGACCGCCCCTGCCAGCCTGCCGTTTGGCGAGCTGACCGTTATCCCGCTGCGCGCCGGTGAAACACTGCGCTGGCGCCTGCTGGAGGAAAGCAAGTGAGTGAAGACCATTACGACGACGAACACGAGCACAGTGGTGGCGGCTCCCGTCACCCGATGGCCGAGCGGTTTCGCGGCTATCTGCCGGTTGTCATCGACGTAGAAACCGGTGGTTTCAACTGCGCCACCGATGCGCTGCTGGAAATTGCCGCGACCACCATCGGCATGGATGAACAGGGTTTTGTGTTCCCGGAGCACACCCACTTCTTCCGCGTCGAGCCGTTTGAAGGCGCGAATATCGAAGCAGCCGCTTTGGAATTCACCGGCATCAAGCTCGATCACCCACTGCGCATGGCCGTGAGTGAAGAAGCCGCGCTGACCGACATCTTCCGTGGTGTGCGCAAGGCGTTGAAGGCCAATGGCTGCAAACGCGCGATCCTGGTCGGGCACAACAGCAGCTTCGACCTGGGTTTCCTGAACGCCGCCGTGGCGCGGTTGGACATGAAGCGCAACCCGTTCCACCCGTTCTCCAGCTTCGACACCGCCACCCTCGCTGGCCTGGCTTATGGCCAGACCGTGTTGGCGAAAGCCTGCCAGGCAGCCGGTATCGACTTTGACGGTCGCGAAGCCCACTCGGCGCGCTACGACACCGAGAAGACAGCCGATCTGTTCTGCGGCATCGTCAATCGTTGGAAGCAGATGGGCGGCTGGGAAGATTTCGGCGACTGAAGCCATTTCCCGCGCATAAAAAAACCGGCCTTCTCAGGCCGGTTTTTTTGTACCTCGACGCTGGCTTACAGCTTGCCAGCGTTCTCGGTCAGGTAAGCCGCAACGCCTTCTGGCGAAGCGTTCATGCCTTTGTCGCCTTTTTTCCAGTTGGCTGGGCAGACTTCGCCGTGCTCTTCGTGGAATTGCAGGGCGTCGACCAGGCGGATCAGCTCTTCCATGTTACGGCCCAGTGGCAGGTCGTTGATGATCTGGGAGCGCACAACGCCCTTGTCATCGATCAGGAACGCGCCACGGAAAGCCACGCCGCCTTCGGACTCAACGTCGTAGGCCTTGGCGATGTCGTGCTTCATGTCGGCAGCCATGGTGTATTTGACTTTGCCGATGCCACCATCATTGATGGCAGTGTTGCGCCAGGCGTTGTGGGTGAAATGGGAGTCGATGGAAACGGCTACCACTTCAACGTTGCGCGCCTTGAAATCGTCCATGCGGTGGTCCAGAGCGATCAGCTCCGAAGGGCAGACGAAGGTGAAGTCCAGCGGGTAGAAGAACACCAGGCCGTATTTGCCTTTGATGGCTTCAGACAGCTTGAAGCTGTCAACGATTTCGCCATTGCCGAGGACGGCAGGTACGTCGAAATCCGGGGCTTGTTTGCCGACGAGTACGCTCATTGGGTATCTCCTGATGTAGGGGTGACGATTGAAGTAAAAGGACCGGCCCAGTCTGGCGCGCATAAGCGACAGCCCTGTGACGCAGTCACGCTTCGTGAAGACCGACCATCATACACTGAAAAAACCGTTCGTCAGTGCAGGGGGCGTAGCAGCGAATACCCTACGAATCTACTTTGACAATCATTCTCGTTAACATTAAGATCCACCGCACTTAAGCCTTAAACCCGCGACGGTTCTCCCTTATGTATGTCTGCCTCTGTACTGGCGTCACCGACGGACAAATCCGCGAAGCAATCTATGAAGGTTGCTGCAGCTACAAGGAAGTGCGTGAAACCACCGGCGTTGCCAGCCAGTGCGGCAAATGTGCCTGCCTCGCCAAGCAAGTGGTACGGGAAACCCTGACGCAGCTGCAAACAGCCCAGGCCGCGCTCCCCTATTCAGCAGAATTTACACACGCCTAAATAGGCGTGTTTTAAAGAACCGGACTTAGTGTCCGGTTTTTTTATGCCCGCAATTCAATTAGTTAGCGCCAAGACGCGGAACACAAACATTCTTATTCCGATTAATTTTCATTTATTATTCAATAACTTAGGTTTGACACTAAGGTTTTCGCCGCTCAAACTCCGCCTTATACACAGCGATTACAGGGCAGGACCCCAGTCATGAAAGGCGACATCTCAGTCATCCAGCAACTCAACAAAATCCTTGCCAATGAACTGGTCGCGATCAATCAGTACTTTCTGCATGCACGCATGTACGACGATTGGGGCCTGGAAAAGCTCGGCAAGCGTGAATACAAAGAATCCATCAAGGCCATGAAGGACGCCGACGCGCTAATCAAGCGCATCCTGTTCCTGGAAGGCCTGCCGAACGTGCAGGACCTGGGCAAGCTGAACATCGGCGAGCACACCCAGGAAATGGTCAGCAGCGACCTCAAGTTCGAACAGAAGAGCCACAGCGACCTCAAGGCCGCCATCGCTCACTGCGAAACCAAAGGCGACTTCGGCAGCCGCGAACTGCTGGAAGACATCCTGGAAGACCAGGAAGAGCACATCGACTGGCTGGAAACCCAGCTGGGCCTGATCGACAAAGTCAGCCTGGAAAACTACCTGCAATCGCAGATGGGCGAATAAGCCCTCAGCACCCAGGTATAAAAAAGCCCCGCTCTCTCACGAGAAGCGGGGCTTTTTATTGCAAGCGCATCAAGCGTCGGTCTTGGACGCCGCGTTTGCCGCTGCTTCTTTGATCAGCGCTTGCAGCGAACCATCAGCCGCCATCTCGACGATGATGTCGCTACCGCCGACCAGCTCACCGGCCACCCACAATTGTGGGAACGTAGGCCAGTTGGCGTACTTCGGCAGGTTGGCGCGGATTTCAGGGTTTTGCAGGATATCCACGTAAGCGAATTTCTCGCCGCACGCCATGATGGCCTGGGACGCCTTCGCGGAGAAACCGCACTGAGGAGCGTTAGGTGCGCCCTTCATGTAAAGCAGAATGGTGTTGGCAGCAATCTGCTCTTTGATCGTTTCGATGATATCCATGGAACACCTCGGCTGGAACTTTGCGACTCACAGGTCGGCACGGTGGCGCATTGTAACGCAAAATTCCAGCCGGGTGCTCAGGCAGCTGCGACCTGCACCGGAACACCATTGAGCGCCGCGTTGCCCGACAATTCGTCCAGTTGCCGTTCGTCGGTCAAGTCGTTCGCACTCGCCCCCGGCTGCCCGCTGGCGATGCTCATCTGCACGCCCGGGCGGCCATGCCCCCAGCCGTGGGGCAGGCTGACCACGCCGGGCATCATGTCCAGGCTGGCCAGCACTTCCACCTCGATCATGCCGATGCGTGAACTCACGCGCACCCGCTGGCCATCGCTCAACTGCCGGCTGGACAGGTCATCGGGATGCATCAGCAACTGATGACGCGGCTTGCCCTTCACCAAGCGGTGATAGTTGTGCATCCAGGAATTATTGCTGCGCACATGCCGGCGCCCGATCAACAACAGTTCGTCGGCCACCGGCAGCGGCTGCGCGGCAAACCGCGCCAGGTCGGCAAGGATCACCGCAGGCGCCGCCTGCACCTTGCCATCCGCAGTTTTCAGACGTGAGGCAAGGTTGGCCCTGAGCGGCCCCAGGTCCACGCCATGGGGATGATCTGCCAGCATCGCGACGGACAGCTTATGCTCCGACGCATCACCGTACGCACCGGCCCGTAGGCCGAAGTCGATCATCTGCGCCGGCGCCATGGTCGGCTTGAGCGCTGCCCCCGTCCGTGCGGCGAACGCCTGGGCCAAGCCGACAAAGATCTCCCAGTCATGCAACGCGCCTTCGGGCTTGGGCAAAATCGCGCGATTAAAGCGGGTGACATTACGCACGGCGAACATATTGAACGTGGTGTCGTAGTGATCGTTTTCCAGGGCCGAGGTGGACGGCAGGATCAAGTCCGCATAACGGGTGGTCTCGTTGATATAGAGGTCGATGCTGACCATGAACTCCAAGCCATCCAGGGCCTGCTCCAACTGACGACCGTTCGGCGTGGACAACACTGGGTTGCCGGCAACGGTCACCAGCGCGCGGATTTGCCCTTCGCCTTCCGTCAACATTTCTTCGGCCAAGGCCGACACTGGCAACTCGCCGCCATACTCCGGGCGCCCGGAAACCCGACTCTGCCAGCGATTGAAATGCCCGCCGCCGGTGGACGCCACCAGGTCCACCGCCGGCGAGGTGCACAACGCACCGCCGACCCGATCCAGGTTACCGGTGACCAGGTTGATCAACTGCACCAGCCAATGGCACAGCGTGCCGAAGGCCTGGGTCGAAACCCCCATGCGCCCATAACACACAGCCTTGTCCGCCGCCGCAAAGTCCCGCGCCAACTGGCGGATCTGCTCGGCCGGCACCGCACACTGGCGGCTCATGGCTTCGGCGGTAAACCCGGCAATGGCGCAACGTACCTCCTCCAGGCCGTCAACGGGCAAATGACTGGCACGGGTCAGGTTTTCGCTAAACAACGTGTTGAGCACCGCGAACAACAACGCCGCATCCCCACCAGGGCGCACAAATATATGCTGGTCGGCCATCGCCGCCGTCTCGCTGCGCCGTGGATCGACCACCACCACCTTGCCCCCCCGGGCCTGGATGGCTTTCAGGCGTTTCTCCACATCGGGCACGGTCATGATGCTGCCGTTGGACGCCAGTGGGTTGCCGCCGAGGATCAGCATGAAGTCGGTGTGGTCGATATCCGGGATCGGCAGCAACAAACCATGGCCGTACATCAAGTGGCTGGTGAGGTGATGGGGCAACTGGTCCACCGAGGTCGCGGAGAAGCGGTTGCGCGTCTTGAGCTGGCCCAGGAAGTAGTTGCTGTGGGTCATCAGCCCATAGTTGTGCACGCTGGGGTTGCCCTGGTACACCGCCACCGCATTCTGCCCATGCCGGGCCTGGATGCCTGCCAGCCGTTCGGCTACAAGCTTGAACGCGTCTTCCCACGGGATAGGCTGCCACTCGCCACCCACGCGTAACATCGGTTGGTGCAGGCGATCCGGGTCATTCTGGATGTCCTGCAACGCCACGGCCTTGGGGCAGATATGGCCACGGCTGAACGTGTCCAGCGCGTCGCCCTTGATCGAGGTGATCGCCAGGCTGCCGTCGTCGGCGCGCGTGGTTTCCAGGGTCAGGCCGCAGATGGCTTCACACAGATGGCAGGCACGGTGATGGAGAGTCTTGGTCATGGCCAGTCTCTTTATTAGGGCTTTGACTCAACTATGGGCCGCGACCGATGAGGGCGCCACCATGGTCAGTCCCGTGAATCGACGGACATCAGGCCAAGCCATGGGTAAGCATGAGTAAATGTTTCAGAAACATCCCACACCGCCGCTGAAACCGACATAACCCAGCCCAGGCCCGCCCCGGCGGATTGCAAAAGGTTGCAGGGCCAGTGTACAAATGGCCCGCTGCTGTCTGGAAACCGTCTTCAAAAGCGCTCCTGCGCCCTGCTTGAACACCCATAAAACCGTAGCCCCTATTGGTAAGACGCGACATTTAATGTCAATATCGCGCCTTCCCCTATTTCGTCGCCCCGTGCGGCTTTCGCCGCAGGTCTCGCCCGTTGTCACAATAAACAAGGCTTTGAGTATCTGCGGTCTGTTGCAAAAAGGTAGTTAATGATGAGCGCAAGGCACTTTCTCTCCCTGATGGATTGCACGCCCGAAGAGCTGGTCAGCGTGATCCGTCGAGGCATTGAGCTTAAAGACCTGCGTAACCGCGGCGTACTGTTCGAGCCTTTGAAAAACCGCGTGCTCGGGATGATCTTCGAAAAATCCTCGACCCGTACCCGTGTGTCTTTTGAAGCCGGCATGATCCAACTGGGCGGCCAAGCCATCTTCCTGTCATCGCGCGACACCCAACTGGGCCGTGGCGAGACCGTCGCCGACAGCGCCATCGTGATGTCGAGCATGCTCGATGCGGTGATGATCCGCACCTTTGCCCACAGCACCGTCACCGAATTTGCCGCCCACTCCCGCGTACCGGTAATCAACGGCCTGTCCGATGACCTGCACCCGTGCCAGTTGCTGGCCGATATGCAAACCTTCCAAGAGCATCGTGGTTCGATCCAGGGCAAGACCGTGGCCTGGATCGGCGACGGCAACAACATGTGCAACAGCTATATAGAAGCGGCGATCCAGTTCGACTTCCAATTGCGCGTTGCCTGCCCGCAAGGCTACGAGCCTGATGCACGTTTCCTGGCACAAGCCGGCGAGCGCGTCACCGTCGTGCGCGACCCCCGCGAAGCAGTGATGGGCGCACACTTGGTCAGCACCGACGTCTGGACCTCCATGGGCCAGGAAGACGAAACCGCCAAGCGCCTGGCCCTGTTCGCGCCGTTCCAGGTGACCCGTGCCCTGCTCGACCTGGCCGCACCGGACGTGCTGTTCATGCACTGCCTGCCGGCCCACCGTGGTGAAGAAATCAGCCTCGACCTGCTGGATGACAGCCGTTCGGTCGCCTGGGATCAAGCAGAGAACCGCCTGCATGCGCAAAAGGCCCTGCTCGAATTCCTCGTCCCGCCGTCGTACCACCACGCATGAGCCAGCCATTCCTGCTGAACCTGCGCAATCTGGCATGCGGCTATCAAGATCAACGGGTGGTGCAGAACCTCAATCTGCACCTCAACGCCGGCGACATCGGCTGCCTGCTGGGCTCTTCGGGCTGTGGCAAGACCACCACCCTGCGCGCGATCGCCGGGTTTGAGCCGGTACACGAAGGGGAAATCAGCCTGGCGGGCGAAGTGATCTCTAGCGCCGGTTTCACCCTGGCACCGGAGAAACGTCGCATCGGCATGGTGTTCCAGGACTACGCGCTGTTTCCCCACCTCAGCGTGGCGGACAACATTGCCTTCGGTATCCGCAAGCACCCGCAAAAAGACCGCGTGGTTGCCGAGCTGCTGGAGCTGGTCAACCTGAAGAACCTGGGCAAACGCTTCCCCCACGAGCTTTCCGGCGGCCAGCAACAACGCGTTGCCCTCGCCCGCGCCCTGGCGCCGGAACCGCAACTGCTGCTGCTGGATGAACCGTTCTCCAACCTCGACGGTGAGCTGCGGCGCAAGCTCAGCCACGAAGTGCGCGACATCCTCAAGGCGCGCGGCACCAGTGCGATCCTCGTCACCCATGACCAGGAAGAAGCGTTCGCCGTGAGCGACCAGGTCGGTGTCTTCAAGGAAGGCCGCCTGGAACAATGGGACACGCCCTACAACCTCTATCACGAGCCGCAGACAACCTATGTCGCGAGCTTTATCGGCCAGGGTTATTTCATCCGTGGCCAATTGAGTTCGCCGGAGTCGGTCAGCACCGAACTGGGCGACCTGCGCGGGAACCGGGCCTACCCATGGCCAACCGGCGGTGCCGTGGATGTTTTGCTGCGCCCCGACGACATCGTCTACGCGCCAGACAGCGCCTTGAAAGCGCGGATCGTGGGCAAGACGTTCCTCGGCGCATCGACCTTGTACCGCCTGCAATTGCCGACGGGCGCGCAGCTGGAGTCGATTTTCCCGAGCCACGCCGACCACCAGGTGGGCGCTGATGTGGGGATTCGGGTGGCGGCTGAACACTTGGTGCTGTTCCAGGCGTCGGGCAGCGTGGCGGCGCAGATTCCTCAATCCGATTCAGGCGTTCGCCGTTACAGCGCTGCCCACTGACAAAACCGGATCGAAATGTGGGAGCGGGCTTGTGTGGGAGCGGGCTTGCTCGCGAATGCAGTGTGTCAGCCACCAGATTCATAGCTGATTCACCGCT